>CAKZMG010000215.1 GCA_937128235.1 uncultured Verrucomicrobiales bacterium | reverse complement strand
GTATCTACGACAAGAAGGTCGAGGTGTAGTAATTGGGGTTTACGAGCAAAACTGTACGCCTTGGGCGATTGGCAAAACGTCTTGGGACTTTGGTCATGAGTTACTTGAGAATAATTTAGATCGAATTGGTGATTCGCTATCAATTGCCTATGACCGTTTCCCCGTGCTGGCCGAAGCAGGTGTTAAAACCATTATCAATGGCCCATTCACCTTTGCACCTGATGGCAATCCTTTGGTTGGCCCAGTGCCTGGTTTGAAAAACTTCTGGTCGGCCTGTGCGGTAATGGCAGGTTTCAGTCAGGGCGGCGGGGTTGGATTGACATTAGCTGAGTGGATGGTTGAAGGGGAACCGTCACGAGATGTATTTGCGATGGATGTTGCACGCTTCGGTAATTTCAGCACGCGTGCCTACACACGTAATAAAGTCATCGAAAATTACCAAAAGCGCTTCTCAGTGTCCTATCCGAATGAAGAGTTACCTGCTGGACGTCCATTACACACGACCCCGCTTTATGAAATTTGGAAGGCAAGAGGCGCTGTATTTGGCCAAGGCTTTGGTATGGAGCATGTGAATTACTTCGCTAAAGAAGGCGAGCCACGTTTTGAAACGCCAAGCTTTAATCGTTCTAATGCTTTTGAAGCGGTTGGAGAGGAATGTCGTGGCGTGCGCGAAGGTGTTGGTCTGAATGAGGTGCATAACTTTGGTAAGTTTGAAGTCACAGGAGATGGCGCAACGGAATGGCTAGATGTCATTATGGCTGGGCGAATTCCTGCCATTGGGCGTATGACTCTGTCTGCAATGCTCAGCCCTAAAGGGCGAATTGTTGGTGATTTTACGATTTCACGGTTTGCTGAAAATCATTATCAACTGACCTCTTCTTATGGTGCACAGGCCTTTCATGCGCGTTGGTTTGAGCAGCATTTGCCAGAGTCTGGGGTCAGTATCCGCAATATTTCTGATTCAAGAATTGGTTTGCAGATTGCGGGGCCACGCGCTCGGGATTTACTTGCTGAAGTAACCAACCTTGATGTGTCGGATGAAGCATTTCGCTTTCTTGATGTAAAAAAAGGCGAGACCGTGGTCTTGATGGGCCCGAATGGTTCTGGGAAATCTACTACGATGAAAGCTCTGCTAGGATTAGTGGCTCCTTCCTCGGGTAATTGCAGAGTATTTGGCTGTGACTCACGGCGGGTGGATGCGCGGAGTGAAATAGGATTCCTACCTGAGAATCCATACTTTTATAAGCATCAGACCTCCGCTGAAACGCTCAAGTTCTACGGAAAATTATGTGGTATCCGAGGCAAGGCATTAAAGGGCAGAGTCGATGAACTGTTAGACCTCGTCTCATTAGACCACGCCAGAAACCGCAGACTCGGAGGCTATTCTAAAGGAATGCTTCAGCGTGTTGGGCTCGCACAGGCATTGATCCAGAACCCTAAGTTACTTGTATTAGATGAGCCTACAGCGGGTGTGGACCCCATCGGTTCTCGCGAGATCAGAGATTTGATTTTCCGGCTGAAAGAGGAAGGTGTGACGATCTTTCTGTGCTCACATTTACTCGAACAGGTGCAGGAAGTCTGCGACCGAGTGGGTATTATTTTTGAAGGTAAAATGGTGAATGAAGGCACTTTAGATGAGCTCACGGCTATCGAGAACCAGCATGAACTGATTTTAGAAAATGCGGATGACGGCTTGCTAGAATCCATAGATGAACTCGTGAACCAACATGCTAGTAGTGGCGCTAAACTAGTAAGTAGCGGCACTCCCCGCTCATCGCTTGAGAAATTATTTATCGACACAGCAAAGAATAGAAAGGAGCAAAAATAACATGGCTGCTAAGAACACTGAGAGTTTCCAAAAAACGTCATTCATCTCCCCTGCTCGGATCGGAGTGATAGCAGGTCACACCTTTACGCTGCTAGTGCGGATGAAGGTCTTTTATTTCTTGATCGCCTTCGTGATCCTCATGTGGGGTGCGAAGCAGTTCGTCTTCCCCAATGAGACCGGCGGGAGTAACACCCCAGAACAAGAACTCAGACTACTTAAGAGTGCGGGGTTCGCTGCTATGAATATGTTCTCCATGCTACTGGCACTCTCTGCCACTGCGCTCCTCATTCCTAAGGATATAGAAGATCGGACACTTTATACTATTCTCTGTAAGCCAGTGCCAAGGCTAGATTACTTGTTAGGAAAGCTCTTAGGTGTGCTGATGCTGATCTTCGTCTCCCTGTTAGCGATGGATCTAGTGCTCAGCCTTTTCCTTCATCAGAAAGCATCTGGCATGATCGCCGTCCAGACTGAGCAATTAGCCTCTAGAGGAATGCCCCAGGAAATGATCAATGAACAACTTGCAGGACTGAAGGCACACGGAGTCACGCTGAGTCTTCACTTTGCAACATTTGCTATCTTTTTAAAGGCTATCGTGATCGCTTCCATTGCGCTGATGATCTCTACATTTTCATCATCAACTCTCTTCACCCTTATCTCCACGCTGATCATCATTGTGATAGGTCTGATGGTGGCTGATGCGCGTGAATATGCGAGCACGATGGCGGAGTATGGGCAGAAAAACACACTCTTCAACATCGCCATCACCGTGGCTCTCCTCTTCCCAGATCTACAGCTCTTTGCGATAGAAGATGGCGTGATAGACGGTAGATACATCCCCTTCAAGATCATGGGTCAGATCACCATAATCGCGTTGCTCTACTTTTCAATCTACGTGGTATTATCTTGGTTCACCTTTAAGAAGAAAGAGTTTTAGAAATCCCAGTTTATGAACCGTTTCCTCAACATCATCATAATCCTAGCTGTCCTCGGAGTGGCTGGCTGGCTGAAAATGCCCTATGAGCAAAAGCTCTCTAAAGAACTACACGCCCGAAAGCTCGTCCCACCCAGCTTATCACTGAAAGACAGAACGAGGCTAAAGCAAAAGGCATTCGTAGCTACTTATGGTAGCCTGCGTCCTACGATTGCAGCCTTCATGAGTGTGCGGACTACACGCTATCATTCGGATCAAGAGTGGGATAAAATTGAGAATTCATTTGAGGAGATAGTACTCCTAGATCCCTATAATTTCTACTACTGGGACATGGCATCCTGGCACATGGCATCAAATGCAGCGGTAGATAAGCAAGATGACGACTCACTCACAGAGGTAGGCAAGCAACGCGTTTTCAAAGAGTACATTCAGAAAGGCAGAGACATTTTAGACCAAGCAGTAAAGGTCAATCCAGATGAGTGGAAATTCTATGACCTCAAAGCAAGGCTACTCTCTAACAGATACAGAAATCCAGACTACGCGGCGGCAGTTGAGACTTACCGTAATATACTAGAACTTCCAGATCTGCCTGAAGTAGTTCAAGTAGTCACAGAATTAAAAATACTATTCTGTATGCAACATCTGCCTAAACGTCACCAGGAGTCCTATGACTTCGCGCTTGAGCTCCATCATAGAAGTTCTCAATACCGCGTCCCTACGGTCGAAAATGAAATCTTGATCGGTCAGAATCACCCGCTCAATAAAGTTTCTCAGCGTATGACTCTTGCAGAAATCTATGGCTCAGATAAAGAAGCCTACAAGACCCTGCGGATCAAATGGCAACGCCGCAAACTAGGACAGAAGCCATACGGAGTGAAGCAAGCCATCGAAGAATTAGAAAATAAACTCCGAGTTCCACAACAAAAACGCGTTTTTCCACACAAACCATTGTTTATGAAATGAACACCGCATGTGAGCCTAAAGGACTATTTGAACAAACTTCCCTTATTTTTTTCTTTCCCTTTGCCTCTCTAGCGTTCATGCATAGTCATCACCCCATTATACAAACTCTATAAGTAGTCCATGAAGATAGCATTATTTGGAGATATCCACGCAAATTTAGAAGCACTAGAAACTGTTCTAGCTGACGCAGAGGCGCAAGGTTGTGACAGCTACGTGTGCCTAGGCGATGTGGTAGGCTACAATGCTAACCCTGCTGAATGTCTAGAAATCATCCGCGAGATGGACTGCCCTGTAGTGAAAGGAAACCATGATGAAGACGCGGGTGGCGATCATTCACTAGAGATGATGAACCCTATCGCGGCTGAAGCTCTCCAGTGGACACGTGACCAGCTGAATGCTGAGCAGCGAGAGTTCCTAGCACGCATGAGAATGGTCAGACAGGTTGAGGATTTTACCATTGTGCACTCCACACTGGATCAGCCAAATGTCTGGAACTACGTGACCAATAAGTTTGATGCCATGTCAAATTTCTCCTACCAATTTACCCAAGTTTGTTTCCACGGACACACCCATGTTCCTAGAGTGTTTGTGCGTGGCAGCAAGGTACAGGAAGTGCCGCCAGAGTCTATCGCGATAGAAGATGGCATGAAGTATTTCATTAATGCTGGCTCAGTAGGTCAACCTAGAGATGGAGAATGGAAAGCCTCATATTGCATCTATGATCTTGATGCCAAGCTGATCACTTTCCGCCGTCTTGAGTATGACATTGAGACTACGCAGAAGAAAATCCTCGCAGCAGGATTACCAGAAGCTCTGGCTAATCGTCTTGCAGATGGCAGATAACTACGGTTCATCTCAGATAATGAAGCCGCTAGAAGTTGTTTGCGCAGTAATCGTAAATAGCGAGGGTAAGTTTTTAGCCTGTCAGCGCGCCTCCAGCCCCGAGACATCTCTTGCTGGAAAATGGGAATTCCCAGGAGGAAAAGTAGAGCCTGGAGAAACCCAAGAAACTGCTCTCAAGCGCGAGATTTCAGAAGAGTTAGAGGTAAGTATTTCAAACTTGAGATTACTACAGATGGTAAGCCATCGCTACCCAGATTCAAACTCAGACTTTGACATCCACCTCTCGCCTTTTCTCTGCCAGATAAATAACTCATCCACACCAACCGCAGTAGAACACCAAGAGCTACGCTGGGTTGATACGGTAGAGGCACTTGAGCTAGACTGGGCAGAAGCTGACCTTCCGATACTTGAACAATTAAAAAAATTATAATGAAAACAACTGCAACAAAATTGATCGTATTTGACTGCGACTCCACGCTCTCTGCCATTGAAGGAATCGATGAATTAGCACGAGTCAAAGGTGATGAAATATTCACAGAAGTAGAGTCTCTAACAAACGCAGCAATGAATGGAGAGGTGCCGCTGGACGATGTATTTTCTCGTAGATTAGAGATCATCCAGCCAGATGCTCAGACTTGTGAGAAAGTGGCTGAACTCTACATCGAGACAGTTGAGCCCACTGCTCTATCTACTTTAAATGCGCTGAAAAAACTTGGCTACACCCCCATCATTCTCTCTGGTGGTTTCAAAGTATTGATCGAGCCGTTGGCAGCATTTCTGGGCATCGATAGAATAGAAGCTGTTCCGCTCCATTTAGATGATGCTGGAAATTATGTGAAATTTGATAACACCTATCCCACTACTTACAACGGAGGAAAACCCGAAGTCATCGCCAAGCTCAAAGAGGAGTTCTCCCCTGAGCGCATCATCATGGTAGGTGATGGCGTTTCTGACCTAGAGACCAAGCCAGGAGTTGACCTCTTTATAGGCTATGGAAAATACACAAATCGTGAAAAAGTCCGCGAAGGTGCAGATCACTTCATCTACTCACTCGTTGATCTGTTAGAGATTATTTAAGGCTGTGTGCGGAGATGCTCTATCGCCTCTCTGAGGTCTTTATGATTTACATCATCGGACACAAAACTTACCCCTAGCGATTTCAGCAATACGAATCTAACTGATCCACCAGAAAATTTCTTATCAGTAATAAGCTTCTGCATGATCGTATCCGTAGCTATTTTCTCATCTAAAACGAGCGGCAACTGGAACCCATGTAACAAGGCAAGAATACGGTGCCCTTCCGCTACGCTCAGCGTGCTATATTTCTGAGATAAATAAATGGCAGCGCGGATACCAAGCGATATAGCTTCACCATGAAGCAACTCACCGTAAGGTAAGCTAGCCTCAATACCATGTCCGACAGTATGACCAAAGTTCAGCAGTGCCCGCGTATCATTTAGCTCTTGCTCATCCTCTTCAACTACACGCGCCTTGATCGCTAAATTCCGCGCTAACAGATCCGCAGGAGGAGCCTGATTCGCAGGATCTAACCTCTCCAAATCATCAAACATCGCTGCATCACGGATCGCCGCATGCTTGATCACTTCAGCAAATCCTTCACGGTACTCACGCCCCGGAAGAGTGATCAGGGTGCTTGGATCCACGATGACCAATTTAGGCTGATGAAAGGCTCCAACTAGGTTTTTCCCCTCCGCGATATTCACTCCAGTCTTCCCCCCCACTGAGCTATCCACTTGGGAAACAATCGTAGTAGGAACCTGAACAAACGGAATTCCTCTGTAGAAAACCGCAGCCACAAATCCAGCTAAATCACCCACCACTCCGCCACCGAGCGCAAGGACGAACGATTTCCTCCCATGTCCAGCTTGCGTCATCTCGCGGCAGAGCATTTCCACATTAGCCATACTCTTCGCAGCTTCACCGGCTGTGACCTCATGGACAGAAACTTTCACCCCAGCCGCCTGTAACTCATCAACTACAGCTTGGGTATAAAGTGGACCTACGTTTGAGTCTGTGATCAAGGCGCACTGCTTCGATAAATTTAGAGACGAAATTTTCTCCACTAGTGAATCTAACATTCCGTATTCACAGCAGACATCATAACTTCTCTCTGCTAAATCAATATGTACCTTGCTCATAGAAATGGACTAAAGTATGCTGAACACGAAGTAAATCATGAATTCATGCTGGCAAAATAAAATCGAACGAATATCATCTCCAGCAGACCAACAAATATAGTGAATCATCTGATTCACAGACCTCACAAATTTTCCATTACTCACACCTCACCACAACATCCTATCTAAAATGGACAAAATCCAAATCAAATGCACATCATGCGGACAGAAATTCGCCGTCACAGAATCCTACATTGGCAGGATGGTAGAATGCGGAGCCTGCGATGAAAAATTCAAGGTTGAAGGAGCCGCCCTAGTAAGACAGAAAAAACACTACCCTGGTGAGAAATCAGAATCTAACGCGGATGCCTTCGCTAAATCGCCCTCCGCTGATAGTATCGCTAATCAAGATGTGGCATTTCAGACGGCAAATTATCAAAACGTCAGTGCTGAGTATGCCCAGCCACCCAAGCCGCTTAAGACACTAATGATCTGCGTGGGAGCTATTACCATTCTAATATTCATCGCTCTCTTCTTATTTGGTGGTAAAGAAGAAGGATTCCTTAAGGAGCTAAACACTAACAAAAGACTCATCCTTGCAGGATTTATTGCTTTAGCTGGATCATGTCTAATTCTAGCCGGATCCAGGCATAAGAAAAAAGGAATCCTACTTTCATTCATACTTGGTGGAACATTATTAGCCATGCCATTTATATTTCCAGCAGTATCAGATTCTATCCTCGCAGATAAGGACATTCAAGACCCTGAGCTCATTGACATCCCTGCTAACGATGAAGATTTAGACCCGCTTGAAGCACAATTAGATAAATATAAAAACGGAATTGGGTTTGATAAAGTGGAAGCAGCAAGAACAGCACTAAGTGATCCTGATTCTCTAAAAGCTGTAGTTCTACGCGGAAGTAAGGTTCAGGATATGGATACTATCCTTTCCTACTTAAAGCAGTCTGTAGGATTCAAGAATACTCCTGTCACCTACAACTTTGGTAGAGAAATCGACGGTGAGCCAGTAGTCTTGATCACATTTATCACTGATACTCCTCTAGAAAGAGTTTTTGATGTGACGAAAAAATTTGGGACTCCTCAAGACATGAATGAAATCAGATCTACCCTCAAAATCATTGAAGTTGTAGTAAATAGAACCACTTTACAAGGTCAACCAACAGAACGCACCAGTGACGAAAATCATCCCAACTACTTTGATGCCAATTATGCAGAACTCAAAGGCATCGACCGGAGTAAACAACTTGACGCATCTAGAAGATTACAAACTTCCACAGTAAAAGGCAGACGCGCAGATATTTCAGCCGCACTAGCTGAACTCATTAATGAAAAAGATCATGAACTTTCTAGGCAAGCCATCGCGACTCTTCACCAATGGACACTACCAGAATATAAGACGAACAAGCGCGTTTTAGAGTATGCTAAAAGCGTCGTTGCTACTGATAAAATGAGCCGTCCTGTCATGGACTACCTCGCTGAAAAAAATGTCGCTGGCTCGGAAGAAGTCCTCTCAAAACAATGGGCATCACCAAAAGGCTACCTCTTGTGGGAGAGCTACCTTGTTAGAGCTAAGGAACATGGTGAACAGGCTGTGATTTCAGCTCTCCCCACAGTCAGTAAAACTCACTATAAATCAGCCGCAAGCATTCTCAGCAAGGTAGGAACTGCAAAGTCTCTGCCAGCGATAAACGCAATAATGCCAAAGGCTAGCGAAGAAGATAAAAAGTATTTTAAAGCTAGTATTGACGAAATCAAATCTCGCCAGTAGTCTGCGCTTGCAGAAAAAAGAAGACATTGTATCTTCTCTTTCTCAAGGCTTTTAGAAAGGCCACCGTGGCGGAATTGGTAGACGCCCCAGACTTAAAATCTGGTGTCCTTCGGGGCGTACCGGTTCGATCCCGGTCGGTGGTATTTTCTTTCTAAATTTTTGATCTCTCTTCTCCTATCACCTTTCCCCCTATCACCTCATTTCATACTACTATAATCATGTCTTCTAAACTCACTCTTGCAGTCTGTGGTTGCGGTTCACGCTCCCGCACTTATTCAAACATAGCGATGTCACTAGATGGTCAGTTTGAAATTGTAGCAGGTGCTGACCCCATCGCTTCACGTGTGGAAGCTGTCCGCAAAACTTCTAACAATCCAAATTTCAGATCCTTCACCTCAGCTGAAGAACTTCTGGATCAACCCAATTTAGCAGATGTCATGATCATTGGCACCCAAGATCAATATCACTTCAGCCCCGCCAAGAAAGCTCTCGAACTCGGATACGACTTACTGCTAGAAAAACCTGCCGCTCAGAACATCAGCGAGGTCAAAGAACTCGCTAAAATCGCTAAGAAGCATAACCGCAAAATCGTTCTCTGCTTTGTGCTACGATACACAGATTTCTATTCTAAGGTCAAAGAAATCGTAGATTCAGGCAAGCTAGGAGAAATCATTTCTATCCGCGCACATGAGGGTGTAGAGCCCTTCCACCAAGCACATTCATTTGTCCGTGGGCACTGGGCAAAGTCCGCAGATTCCACTCCCATGATCATTGCAAAATGTAGCCATGACACAGACATCATTTCATGGCTCATGCAGTCACCATGCAAATCAGTTTCCTCAATGGGTGGTATTTCGCATTTTTCTAATGAGCACGCTCCAGAAGGTGCCACAGAAAGATGCACTGATGGCTGCCCGCATGCTGAGACCTGTATTTATAGCTCACTCAGATACACCACTGACCGCGAACGCTGGCTTGGCATGGTTTATCCAGACCCCACTAAAGAAAGAGAAACGCAAGAAATACTAGACTGGCTTAGCGTCTCACCTTGGGGGCGCTGCGTCTATAAATGCGACAACGATGTGGTTGATCACCAACAAGTCATTATGGAATTTGAAAATGGAGCCTCTGCTTCACTTTCAATGACCGCTTTTGATGCAGGAAGAACTCTAGAAATTTACGGCACCAAAGCATCCCTACGCGGTGGAGATGCGATTAAACAGCAGTTCGAAACCGACATCGTGATACGAGATCACAACGATGGTGAACTTGAAAAAATTACTTTACCCGAACCAGAAGAAAGTGAGTATTCTGGTCACGGTGGTGGCGACTACGGTCTCATCAGTGCACTTAATGGAATCATAAATGGAGAAGAGGGAACTTCATCATCACTCATTGAGACTTCTATTGATGGGCATCTCATTGGCTTCTCAGCAGAAGAGTCTCGTAGGCAAGGTGGAGTGAAAATTTCGCTCTAAAAAAAGCCCTCTCAAATCAATGAGAAGGCTTTAATGAAAATGTAATAAAACTAGCTGTTATAAATATTCTTATAGTACTCGTCTGCCATGCGATCAGAGTCAAAGAATGGAACAACTTCGTTCATGCTGTTGAGCACCACATCCCACCAAGCATCTTTATTTCCATAGTACATTGGTAGAACTTCTGTGTCCATTAGCTGATAGAATCCTAGCATGTCATGCTGATCTCTAGCCTCAGGAGAGAGCCCCAGATCAGCTTCAGGGATAAGGAATGAGTTATGCCCAGATTTGGCAAACTCGCATACCCAGCCATCATATGTAGAAATATTCACACTGCCATTCATCGCCGCAGTCATACCAGATGTTCCAGATGCCTCACGTGTCACGACTGGATTGTTCAACCATAAATCCGATCCATCCTTCATCAGCTTAGATAACTCTAATTCATACCCAACTAAGACAGCAGCATTAGAATACTTATTCGCTAGATCACAGAGACCATTAAATTCTTCAATCGCATCGTAATCCTTAGGATATGGCTTCCCTCCCCAGATGATCTGCACTGGCTTATTCGTACGCTCTAGCATCGATGTGAATCTCTCAAGATCCCTAGAAACTAAATTAGCGCGCTTGTATCCCGCAAATCTACGAGCCCAGACAATCGTAAGCACATCTGGATCGAACAAACGTCCGGTCTGGTTAGCCACTTCCTTGCACAGCTTCTCCTTTAGACGACGTTTACGTGCCGCCAGCGCAACCTTATCATTCGCAGCTCGTGCCTCATCGAGTTCCTTATCTACCCAGTATTTTTTGTTCTGAGCGTTAGTCACATGAGTAATTTCACAAATATCGTCATATCCCTTCCACATCTCACGAGAAACATCACCATGAAGCTTAGATACAGCATTAGCAATTCTGCTCACACGAAGTCCTACCAGAGTGTGATTAAATGTATCATCCTGCACACCTGATACTTCTCTCACTTCATCTAGAGTAAGGTCTGAGAAAAAGCTAAATCTATTTAACATATCAATGCTAGATTTCTCATTTCCTGCCTCAACAGGAGTATGAGTAGTGAAGACAAAACGCTTCTTCACCTCATCCATAGACTTATATTTAGAATAAACATAAAACGCAGCAGACAGAGCATGTGCCTCATTTAGATGCCACACATCAGGATCTACTTTCAGCTCCTCAAGCAAGCGTGCGCCACCTACTCCTAATAGAATATACTGAGCCGTTCTAGTCTGGCTATCTGAGTCATACAGTCGATGCGAAATAGTGCGCGAAATATGATCATTCTCCTCAATATCAGTAGTAAGGAAGAACATCGGTGCTGAACCAAATGTATCTGCCGGGAGATACATCGCCTTCACCCAAACATCTGCACCGTGAATCTTAATGGTGTATTTAATGCCTGTATCTTTCAGAAAGTGATACTGCTTACGTCTGTGCGAAACAGCCATTTCTCTATTATCCCCACGCACTTGGTTGTAATATCCAAACGACCACAGAATCCCGATTCCAATCTGATTTTGCTTAAGATCATAGACACTACGCATGTGAGACCCTGCTAAGAAGCCGAGACCTCCAGAGTAAATCTTCAATGTTTGGTCGATGGCGAACTCCATAGAGAAATAAGCTACACTCTTGCTATATTCTGGAGCAATTTCGTATGAATGGCTAAAAGGTTCTGGTAAAAAACTCATTATTTAATATATATTTATTGGTTACGGGCATTCCTTATACCTAGTTGCCCAGTTGGTCTAGCCACATTTACATTTTCTATCACTTTATGACAGAATTCACTTACCAGCACTTGTGACCTGTTTCTAAGGGTGTAAGTTCTCACTACATTTAAACGTATCTATCACCATCGAAATGCCATCAAATTTATCACAATCACTTAGACTGCTCTACAAACTCACCACTATCGCTTTTATTTCAATAGTTAGCGCTTGTCAGTACAGCACCCCGATAGTTCAAGCTCCCACTACCAGAAATCTAATCCAAACTCATTTCCAGCAGAACCCTCATAAAAAGCTCATCCCAAAAGTTCAGCCCCAAACAAAATCTCAGCCACAAACTCTCCTGCCTGCAAAACTACATCAAATCAAACACCGAGGTATTCAGTTCAACATCATCACCTTCGATACCAGAAATCAACACCTCATCGTAGCCGATCAACCTAAAGGACCAGGCTCAATTTGGGCTGATGCTGAGGCTGCCGCTAAAGCTAACCATGGCATCGCCGCGATCAATGCCGGATTCTTCACCCCTGAAGGAAAACCACTAGGAATAGTCATCTCCAGTGGCAAAAAATCAGGAGTCAACCACTCTTCATCACTCGGAACAGGAATGTTCTATCACACACCAACAGGTGCTAGTATTTCTCGCCGCGCCATCTGGAAAAAACTATCCGCCAAGCCTCCAAAACACCTCCTCCAGTCAGGTCCCATGCTGCTCGAAAACTCCAAATCAATCGCAGGTCTGTCTAATAAAAATTCACGCGTCCGCTCATTAATAGCCACCGATGGGAAAAACCACTGGTGCATCGGACATGCAGAATCCTGCACATTATCACAACTATCCGAAGCACTCTCATCACTGAAAATCTCTGATTTCAAGCCAACCACAGCTCTCAACCTTGACGGAGGACGCTCATCTGACCTATGGATATCAACATCAGTTCATGGTGGCTCCAAAACTATTCGTCCGTTTTGGAATAAATCAGTCAGAAACTTCCTCATATTGAAGAACAACTAGTCATTCAATTTAATGTCATTTTCAAAATACAAATTTCAAAAGCGATTTCTCACTTACGTCTTCGCCATATTATGCCTAACCCAGCTCTATTCCTCAGCTCAGCTAGAGCAAGTCATGCTGCCTATTAACGCGAAGAACAAAAAAGTAACCTTCACCTTTTTTCACTTCGCTGCAAATAAAACAGTCACCTTCACTGAGGTGAAAGAAAGTATCGGAAATAGCGTAAAACAAACAAATGCCCTCGCTTCCGTTTCCGCCTCGGCAGACAGTAAAATTTCTTTCCAAGGAGGAAAATTCATCTTCGATAAATCCGCCGCTTACATCATCAAAAACAGTGCGGTTTCTAACGCTACAAAGTCACCAAGAAAGCAAAAACACACACTCATCCTGACTGATGAAAAAGGACGCCATGCCATCGGATACACACCAAATGTGACTGAAAAAGAACTAGGCTATGCACTCAAAAAATATCTTACCTCTAGTAATGTAAAGTTCACTAGCGCAGTCATCATCAACTCTGGAAACCAATCTGGCTTTTACAAAAAGAACGGTAAATATAATCCCTATTACCTCAAGGAACTTAAAAAGCCGGCAAAAGCGATCATTGTAAAATAACAGACAATTTGAACATCACACAGGCAAAGGAATCTAAACCAATGTGATTCTAGTAACTTTCATCGCTTTCTTTCTATTTCTTATCGTCCTGAGCATTCTCAAGACGAACAATCTTACTCCCGCTCTGTTCAACGGATTGCACCAGATCCCCTACCATGATAAAGTTGGACATTTTATCCTCATGGGGATTCTCGCCTACTTAGCCATTGCATCCATTTCTCCATGGTTAAAATCTAAGAATATCCAGCACCCGCAACTCATCATTGGGAGCATCATTACCCTCGTTATCATCATTGAGGAAACTTCACAAGCTTACTTCCCCAGCCGATCCTGCTCATGGTTAGATGCCGCCGCTGGCATCACTGGAGTAATAATAGCGGCAATGATTTACAAACTTATTTCCCCAGCCACGCCTCTATCTCACTCAGATTCTTCGTATTAATCACATCCTCTTTAGTCAGCCACCCCTTCCTAGCTAGTCGGACACCATAGGATAAATACTGCAACTGTTCAGTTCGGTGCGCATCTGGATTAATACTGCATTTCACCCCTTTATCTTTCGCCTTCTTCCAGTGTCTCCAGTCCATATCCAGACGCATAGGATTACAGTTCAGCTCTATCACCGTTCCTGTCTCAGCCGCACAATCAATAATCTTATCCACGTTCACAGCATACGGATTACGCTTCAGCAATAAACGACCTGTTAGATGCCCCAGCATCGTCACATACTCATTCTCCATAGCACTAATAATCCGAGCGGTCATCTCATCCTCAGGAAGAGTAAATGCATTATGCACAGAAGCCACACAGTAATCTAACTGCTTTAAAACATCATCCGGAAAATCTAAACTACCATCCTTTAGAATATCGACCTCAGACCCAGCCAATAGCTTAAACTTCCCATCCCAATCCGTATTCTCATTCAGCTTCCTAATCTCAGCCACCTGCCTCAGCAGCCTATCTGCATACAGTCCGTTAGCCTGAAATGATGACTTACTATGATCCGCTATCCCTAGGTATTCTAGACCCAGATCTATCGCAGCCTCAGCCATCTCCTCCAGGCTGTTTCGCCCATCAGATGCTGTAGTGTGATTATGAAACGTCCCGCGCAAATTCTCCAGCTCGATCAATTGAGGGATCTCCCCATCAGAATCAAAATCCGCCGCCTCTATCTCGCCCCTATTCTCACGTAGCTCAGGAGGAATAAACTCCAGCCCTAGCGCGCGATAAATATCTGCCTCCTCATTCACCTCAGGCAGCTCCACAGACTCATCATCCCCTTGGAAGTCATACTCATTGAGCGACCACCCCTTCTGCTTAGCTCGCCTCCGCAACTCCACATTATGCTCCTTACTCCCGCTGAAATACTGAAGCGCAAACGGATAGGCGGCATTAGAAACCGCGCGTAAATCACATTGCAAGCCATCATCCAGCCGGATCGATGCCTTCGTATCACCACACACGATCACAGAACTTACCTCTGGCAGCTTAGAAAAATACTCCGTCAGCTCCGCCGGCTTATCCGTAGCCACTAAAATATCTATATCATGCAGAATCTCCTTAGACCTCCGATATGACCCCGCATGAGTGCAGCGCAGCGTAGCAGGATGCTCTCTAACAGAATCTAACAGCGTCTCCGCCATCACCGCCACACTACCCAGTCTAAAATGGCTGGCAAACTTCTCCTTCAACTCTATCGCCTCAAGTATTTTCTCCACCGTCTTCTTACCAAATCCACTCAGTTCAGCTACCTTACCACTTTCGCACACCTCCCTAAGAGACTCCACAGAATCAACCCCCAGCTTATCGTAAAGAGCCTTTATCTTCTTTGGACCCAGACCCGATAACTCAAACAACGCAAACAAACCCTCCGGGAACTCTGCTCGTAAATTTTCATAATACGTCATCTTCCCAGTCTGCACCAGCTCCGCCACCTTTTCCTGTAGCGCTTTACCAAAGCCCTTCACCCCAGCCAAAGCTCCTGCCCCCTCCATCGCCAGCGCGATCACATCCTCCTCTGCATTCATCACAGCCTCCGCTCCATTTCTATACGCGCGTGTTTTAAACACATTCTCCCCCTTGAGCTCTAACAGCAGAGCTATTTCTTCCAGAATATCAGCTATGTCCTCGCGGTCTATATTTCCTGTCGCCATAGACACATTCAAGCTCAGTCTCTACAGAAATCAAAACAAATATCTTCATTGCCAAGACTAACCCACTAGTTTAAAAAATCACCCATGGTTATCTCCAATAAACTATTTGCATTCTTCTCGCTGACTATCCTCAGCCTTAGCTCCATCGCTACCATCGCTAATGCTGGCGATCTGCTTGCCAATATCAACTACGGAGAAACGCGCGACATTGTCACCAATAAACTAACCAAAAGCAAAGCCGTCAAAGCAACCGTCCCAGAAAGCATGATCGCCAGAGTCGGACTCAACGGATCATTCTCCACCACCAGAGAACTAGCTGGGCTAAAATTTGCACTCTACTTTGATTGGAATGACTCCAGCGGGCTTAAAGAAATCACCTACCGCTCAGATGCCCTGCCAAATTCATCCTACGATCAACGCCTCAAATCAACTTGGGATTACGCCATCAACCTCATCTCAGCCATCTACGGAAAAGCAAGTAATGCTGGTGAATACCCAAAAAGAAGCGAAATCACCAAAGGCAGTATCCAGTTCTCCCACGAGTGGAAAACCAGAAACGGATACATCTACCTAGGTATTGGGCAAGAGACAAAAGACTACAGCCTCAACATCACCTTCTCCAAAGTTTCTCTTAATACCGAGAAATAACCTAGCCTCAAAAGATGCTCACGCCACAGCAGGCACTCCAGAAATATTTTGGACTCAACACATTCCGCCCCGGTCAGCTTGAAATCATCGAGCACATCCTAGCGGGCAAAAACACCCTCGCCACACTCCCCACCGGATCAGGGAAATCCCTCACCTTTCAGCTCCCCTCATTCCTCCTCCGCAGTCACGGCACCACCATCATCATCTCCCCCCTCCTCTCACTCATCCGTGACCAGGTCCAGAAGCTCCAGCAGCAAGGCATCTCCGCCTGCCAGATAGACTCCACTCTCACCACTCAGGAGAGAGATCATAATCTAACAGAACTCAAATCTGGCAATATCCAGCTCCTCTACACCTCCCCAGAGACCCTCGGAAATCCACAACTGTTAGATATACTCAAAGCCATTGACATCTCCCTCGTAGCCATTGATGAAGCCCACTGTTACTCAGAATGGGGACACAGTTTTCGCCCCTCCTACCTCTCCCTTCCCCAGCTCACGCGCGCTATCAAGCCCCACGCAGTCCTCGCCCTTACCGCCACCGCCACCAGAAAAGTCGCCTCAGACATCCGCAAGGCATTCCGCATCAAGACCGCTCAGCACATCTCCACCTCACCCAGAAGAGACAACCTCAGCTACACCATCATCCCCTGTGAGGACAAACTCCGGAACGACCAACTCTCTAACATTTTAGCCACGCACAAGCACCTCCCAGCCATCGTCTATGCCATGCGCCAGGAGCAGTGCGAGGAAATTGCCCACCACCTCTCCTCTACCGGACTCGCCGCCAAATCCTACCACGCAGGCATGTCCACCCAGTCGCGTAAGACCATCCAGGATGACTTCCTCAACGACAAAACCCAAGTCATCGTAGCCACCATCGCCTTTGGCATGGGAGTGGATAAATCTAACATCCGCTCCATCATCCACTACCACCTCCCCAAGTCCCCAGAAGGCTGGATGCAAGAGAGCGGCAGAGCAGGCAGAGATGGGCTACCCGCCCACACCTACCTACTCGCTTGCGGTGATGATGTCATCCCACTCACTAACTTCATCCGAGCCAGAGAGCTAGAAGAAAGCTCCATAAAACGCCTTGTCCAGAAACTTACCTCCCAAGGAAAAACCGCAGTCATAGAACCCTATCACACCCGCGTAAACCTAGGAATGCTCACCACCACGCTCGATGTCTTGCTAGCTAAACTCGAACTACTAAAAATCTCCAAATACACCCACACCACCTGGCGCTACATCCAGATGAATGTCCTCTACGGCAAAACATTTCATCTAACAGACTACCCCAAGAAGCACCACAAAGCCATCGAGCATATCATGCAGCTAGGGAAGATAAAGCAGATCAATCCCAAGAACGGCAAGACCTACGGAGAGCGATATGATCTTCATAATGCACCAGCAGACTTCGGCATTCCCAGCGAGAAACTCTACCAAACCCTCCTAGAAATCAAACACTCAGGAGAATGTTACATGCGCTTCTCAGGCTGGCAAAAACACTACAAAATCCTCAAACAACTCGACGCAGAGCAAGTCAACCAACTAACAGCCAACCTCTACCAATACCACCAAGACCAGCTCACCCACGATGAACTCCGCCTCAAAGAAGTCCAGCGCATCAGCACCACCCGCGCCTGTATTCCCGTCCAGTTTGAGAAATGGTTCGGTATCCAGAAATCCGACCACACCCTACAGCCCTGCAACAACTGCTCATCATGCCATGGAGAAAAACGCCCCACCAAGCTCCAGCTCCGTCTAACAGAATCCAAAAAACTTACCTCTATCACCGATCTACAACTCGAAAAAATCCAAGAATTTCTAACAAAAAAGAAAAAATACATCCACACCCCCGCCCAGCTCACCTGCATCCTCTGCGGCATCGGCACCCCCTACATCCGTCACTACCGCCTCCACTACCATTCCATCTTCGCCTCCCTAGAGTCCCATCCCTACGATGACATCCACCCCTACTCCATCGCCCTCCTAAGTGGCTAAATTAAGTGGCTAACTTAAGCGGCTAAATTTTCACTTCCCTAACAACCGCCCATCGCTCTCAATCGCCTTCCACCCCCCATGCAGATACAGGAGCGTATCCTGATTCTCTTCACTAAAAAATATCCCTATAATCTTATCGCGAACATACTTACTACTCCCACAAGAATCCGTTTGGCAGAACACCACAATCTTCTTCCCTTTCCCCTTCGCATTAAACAAAGTCATCGCCACCTCTCCTTTACCTAAATCCTCATCAGCACTCGCCTCAGAAATCTCCAGCGCTGACTCTATCTTCACCTTCTTTTCCTCATCTGCGCGCGCATCTACCCACACCACATTTCCGCCCCACTCATCCAGCACCGTGGTGAGGCACACCTCATACTTTTCCAGCTCACTCTGCACACAAGGCACCCGCCTATCATACTCACCATGCACCAGATATGTCCCCAGCGCACACAACACCGCTATCCCAGCAAACACCAAACTCTGCTTAATCCAGCTCATCAGAAATTACTTCTTAGCGTGCTCCACAAACAAGAAAATTTGCACCATCTTGTAGCGCGGTATCTTGCTATCGGTATAAAATTTCACATACGCCATTGTTGGCTCAGTCGTTTTTAGCGGAGTCACTGTCACCTTATATTCTCTACCTTCTTTTACCGTCTCAATCTTATAATCAAAGACATCGCTCGCACCAAATCCATGCTTATGCTCCACGATGTTAATCGGAGTCTCGCTCTCATCGGCTACTTTAATGCTAAACACCTTTGGCTCTAGCTTATCACGCATTTTCCAGCGCAGACTCTCCTGGCTAGTAGCGATCAATACCGGGATCGTCACCCGGCATGTCAAAACAATCGATGGCTCTTCACCCTTGTCCTTATCCGTGCGGATCTTGATCACTTTATCAATCGTCCCTTTAAACGTCCCAAACTCTAACATCCCTATCACTGTCCCCTTCTCACCAGGAGCAAAGACCAGACTATTCTTCTTATCAGGTCGCACCATCCGCGCCTCCATACAGCTACAAGGCGCATCATAGTTCACAATCGTAATCTCCTCATCCGTGTTATTCTGAAACTCAAACGGCACCCTCACAAGCTCTACATCAGGACGAGTCGTCACCTCCTTCAGCTTCGTATCAAAAGTGAACTCAGCACTCATCGCCACAGCAGAACAAAGCGAATAAATCATCAAAATTTCTAGTAACTTGCGGAACATAGCTACACTATAAACCTAATTCCACAAAACGCCATCATTAATCCCCCCGCCCTCTACACACGGTCCACACAGTCATCCAGCGATGAGATAATTTACTACCTCCAAAGTATTTTTCATTCTTTTTATAGCCATTAAGATGCGCAAAATTCTCAAAAAATATTTCATCTAGCAGGTTTTGTGTGTTCTGTGATTTTTTGTGGCTTAAGAATCGATTCCCCTGAATGCTTCCCACAAAAATCTGTATAAAATCAGAGAAATCAGCGGTCAAAAAACAGGCTCTCCGTCAACTTGGCATGACGGAGAGCTTGAAAAAACTCCGAAGGTGCAATTTGATACCCAGTATAGCCCAAATCCCATAAAATCCTAGTGGTGAGGAAATTAAGTCCTTTGAGTGCGGCGAATATCGCCGCTTTGAATCCACCCTAAAGTTCAACCATATCCCAAACCATCCGCTAAAAAATTAAAAGCTGTGATTCTCCCAGCACTCAATAGACATAAATTCATTCTGTCTTAATCTTTCGGAAAAGAATCATGCACATCTGGCGGAGAGTCAAAAAACACACACTCGTTAACTCATAACATTTGAATAGTTATTATGGCTTGATAGGGAAACAAGGTGCATGAAGAAACAAGGCGGGAGAAAGGCGCATAGCGGGCTATGCAACTGACGACAAACGCAGTTTATTCTTGCAGATTGTTTCCCCACTTTACTACCAGCCCTGCTGCAAATCAAAAGACTTCATATAAACTATCAATCCAGAATAACTGTGAAAATGGTATCACTGCATCGCCCCATCCATCATCACCTCAAGAAATTATGTTCATTCTGAAAAATTCTGTTCATTCTGTATAAAAATCACCTAAAATCCACACCATGCGTCCACCTAAGCAATTCAAAGCCACTCCCTTTCCCCATCATCACGAGCTAGAGCTTCAAATCGAATCACTCAGCAATCACGGAGATGGAGTCGCGCGCATCGATGTCCCAGACCAAAACCTCACCGCCTGGGTCATCTTCATCCCCTTCACCATCCCCGGAGAAACAGTAACCGCCCGCATCACCAGCAACAAAAAAAACTGCTCACTCGCAGAACTCGTAAAAGTCATCACCCCCTCACCACATCGCGTCACACCACCCTGTCGGCTATTCCAGAAATGCGGCGGCTGCCAATATCAGCACATCGACTACTCAGAACAACTACGCTGGAAAACCCGCCAAGTCGCAGACCTGCTCAAGCACCTCGCGAGCATCTCTCACCCAGTAAACCCCGCCATCGCATCGCCCAAGACCTACAACTATCGCTCCAAGCTCACCCCGCATTTCCGCAAGCCCTACAACGGAAAAATCTCTAACATCGGGTTCATTTCCAAGCAAGGCGGCAGAGAATACCTAGACATCACCACCTGCCCCATCGCCATGGAGGAGATAAACACAGCCCTCCCCGCCATCCGCAAGAAAACCCACAGCCTCGCCAAGCAATACAAAAAAGACACCACACTTCTCATGCGTGCCACTGAGGGACGCGTAGAAACAGACCCTGATGGCATCATCTGCGAGCAAGTAGGCGATCTAACATTCCACTTCCTCGCCAGCGATTTTTTCCAGAACAATCCCTCCATCCTCCCCGCATTCACCCGCTATGCCGCGCAGCAAGCTCAGTCAGAAACCAGCCAAAACCACTACCTCATCGATGCCTACTGCGGCTCAGGACTCTTCGCACTCAGCCTTGCCAAACATTTCAAGCAAGTCGCTGGCGTAGAAATCTCCGAAACCTCCACCAGCTGGGCACGCCAAAATGCCAGACTCAACGGCATCGAAAACACAGACTTCATCTCCGCCAAAGCTGAGCACATCTTCTCAGACATAAATTTCCCAGCAGAGGAAACCACCATCCTTATCGATCCCCCACGCGCAGGCTGCTCCCCAGAATTTCTAGATCAGCTCTTCCGTTTCGCTCCCACCAGATGCGTTTACATCTCCTGTGAGCCCGCCACCCAGATGCGCGATCTCCAGAAATTCACAGCAGCCGGCTACCAGATACAAGACATCCAGCCCTTCGATCTCTTCCCCCAGACCCGCCACCTAGAATGCATCATTACCCTTAACATTTAACATCTATCATTTAGCATGGAGTCATTTCCACCACGATGAAACACCAAATAGAAGAGCGATAAGACACATCAGTATCATAACACCCCAGAGCTATACACTCTCAGCCAGAGCATCAGGCTAGGGAAAATCTTGTTATGATTTAGCCATTTTACATTCTTTTGAGGGAGCTTCTGGCAACCTGCTTTATGACAGATACGCAGGAAAAATTTTCATTTTCAAGGCGGAAAAAGACCCGCTATCCAAAGATAATGGTTCTTTTTCTAACGAAGAAAATGGAAATTTTAACAAGTAGATGGCATAAATGAGGTTGCCAGAAGTTCCCTTGATTACCACAAAAAAGTGGCGTTCAATTCTGTTCATTCTGTGTAAAAAATCCCTAGCTTCATCGCTCTGTACTCTCAGCCCTCGCTACCATCACTAGGCGGATCACTCCGTAGCTGATCTGTTCTTGTGCCGCTTCATAGATCGGTTTCAGAGCTTCAGTTCCATATTCTCTAATGAGCTCCAGGCAGCGGTTTTCCTCCTCTTCTGTAACATAGTCTCTGAGATTCAGATCCTCACCTTCCTCAAATAATTTAGCAACATGCCCCTCGATAGTAGTTTTACTGAGGTCTCTTTCCGCAGCTATTTCATCCAGACTCATCCCTTTCGCCAGCATCTCTTGCGTGGTTTTCACCGTCGAACTAATACCGCGTTTGATCGTTTTATTTGAGGAACTCCTAGCACTTCTCACAGCATTCTTCAGCCCAGCTATCTCCACCCGCTCATTCCTTACCTCTGGATGCTGTTCTAAATAATCGACCACCGAGGCGATGAATGCTTCACCGTATTTCTCAAGTTTAGCAGAGCCAATGCCGTGCAGACGCTGCATGGTATCTAGCGACTCTGGCATCACCGCTGCCATCTGACGCAGTGTTTTATCTGCAAATACAACGTAGGGCGGCACTTCTGCCAGATCGGCTAACTCTTTTCTTAATCTCCTCAAATGATCGAATAATCCCTCGTTACACGGTTGTTCCTCATTGCTGTTAGAGCCAGATCTTCTGCCAGTTTTCTCTGGCTCGATCCGCTGATCTACCTGGATAGAAAACTTACCTCCATTCTTTCCCATCATCAGATCCCAGCCTTGCTGAGTCATTTGTGGAACTGGATATTGTCCTTGTGAGAGCTGGAGATGTGAGGCACTGAGGAGGCTATCGATCATGCTACGCCAGTAAGCCTTCGGTTTATCTTTCCCCATTCCGTAGGTCTTCAGTTTATCGTGATCGAACTGCTTGATCTTCGCCGTATTCGCACCAGCCACAATATCACAGATCTGCACGGCTCCGAACTTCCCATTCGTGCGCGCCACCGCTGAGAGCAGTATCTGGGCATCGCGCGTTGCATCTACCTCGGTAAATTCTCCTGAGCAGAAATCGCAGCCGCCACAGTTATCCGGCTCATAAATTTCATTGAAATACCCTAACAGAGCCTTGCGGCGGCACTGCGGCACGGCAGCGAAACGATCCATCGCACGCAGCAGCCCGCGCGTCCGGTCACGCTCAGCTTCATCCGCTATATCATCGATAAATCGGCTCAACTTCGCCACATCACCCGAGCCATGTAGCAGCAGGCAGCTAGACTTCTCGCCATCTCTCCCCGCGCGTCCCGTTTCCTGATAATAGCCTTCTATATTTTTCGGCAGATCCACATGCACCACAAACCGCACATCCGCCTTATCAATCCCCATTCCGAATGCTACCGTCGCCACGATCACATCACAGTCATCGCGGATAAATACTTCCTGCGCAGCCGCTCTAGCATCTGGCTCCATCCCAGCATGATAGAACTGCGCGTTGATTCCATTTCTCTTTAATAAATCCGCCGTCTGCTCCACACTCTTGCGCGAGGTTCTATAAATCACCCCGCTCTGTCCCTTTCTCTCGCTTACATAATCCACTAGCTGACGCTCCCAGTCTCGCTTGGCACGCACCTCGTAGAATAAATTATCGCGGTCAAAGGATGCTCTGACTTTCACAGTAGCTTGTAAATTTAGACCCAAGCCCAGACCCAGCCGCTTCTCAATATCCTCCGCCACCTTCTCCGTAGCCGTAGCGGTGAATGCCGCCAGTGGGACATCAGGAAATAACGATTTTAGCTGACTCAAGAACATGTAGTCCGGGCGGAAATCATGCCCCCACTCAGAGATACAATGCGCTTCATCAATCGCGAAAAAACTAGGATTCCCCGTCACTGACTGACGCAGAAAATCCACAAACCCATAAGACGACAACCTCTCCGGAGCCACATATAGCAAGTCCAAGTTCCCAGACCGATACGCGCTTTCCGTTTCCTGGAGCTCCTGCGGAGCCATCGAGCTATTCAGACACGCTGCACGGATACCATTCGCTACAGCCGCATCCACCTGATCCTTCATCAGCGCGATCAACGGACTCACCACCACGCAGCAGCCCTCCAGCATCACAGCCGGCAGCTGATAACACAGAGACTTCCCCCCACCCGTAGGCATCACCCCAAACACATCTTGCCCCGCCAGCACCCCCTTCACCAGCACCTCCTGATTCGGTCTAAATCCTGAAAACCCGAATACATCGGTCAATGTATCCGTTAGGGTCTGCTCTGTAGTCAATTCTGCGCTCATAAATAAAGTGTTACTATGAACACAATTTCTATGCAAGATAAAATTTATCTATAACTCAAGTTTTAGACAGAATTTTCAGAATGGAGCAGAATGAACAGAATTTTTCTTGTTAGATCATGTTATGCTCCCTGCCAGTAATCATCAGCTAATTCGCCTAATTTATCTACTGTCCACTCTCTTCCTTCTTCATCGAAAACTCTCGCCCCTTCCCCATAAAAAAAGAAATGTCCACCAGTAGGATTGTCCTCATCCTGCTTATTCATACAGCCAATTATCACCCTTCCAAGATCCACCTGAGCATTCACTAACTCCATATCAGAGCGCACTAACTCCTCCAGAGAAAGACATTCACCACCAACTCTCAGCTTCTCTTGCCCATTCCCCTCCCCAGTCACCTTCAATGGCTCATAAACATAGCCTCCAAAGCCGAGAATCTCTATCTTAAACTGTTTAAAATTTGGTGCTATCATTTCTGCAAGATAAGGAATCTCCAAATGCAACACACAGCCATTTCGCTCAGTGTATCCCCCCACTAACTTACCATCACTTAAAACAGAAAACACCTCACACACATTAAATAAATCCTCCTCATGCTTCATGTAAATGCCCAGTTCATTAAGCTTCACATAAATTTCATTATTCTGTTCCCGAGCTACCTCCCTGTATTCATACACTCTATCTGCTGACACATTCACCAGATCACCTATCGTTTCCACCCCTAGCTTTTGCAGATACTCACCTAATGCCAGAGACGGCTTCATTTCTCTAACAGATCTCAGAAGCAGCTCATTCTCTTCCTGTTTTTTCAACTCAGCTACCTCCTGAATCCACTCTGGAATGCTCTCTAACACATTCTTCTTACTCAATATATACTCTTCATCAGGAGCCCAGTTTCCCTCCCCTAAGAAATCCTCCACCAGATCACCTAATGAATAATTAAAAATAGCCTTAAACGCAGCATTCCCACTATCATCACGATTCACCGTCTTGATGAACTCTATAATCTCAGCTTTGGTGGCATCTATATCTACCGCTATTTTGATCCACAAAATACGAGCCAGTTCATAGCTAAGACCAAATGCATCCGCTGCCTTATACCACACCTCCCCAGACCAAAACTCCTGGATCGTCTTCTCATTCCAATGCTCCCGATGCGCTTGCACCCTCTTCTCATCCAAATATAAGCCATCCTGCTCTAAAGCAATATCCTCCATCCTCATCGCCACAGCTTCATCCAGCCAATTAGGCAATTCATATTGAAACATCAAGGCATGAGTCAACTCATGAGCTATCTCCCCTACCGGTGACATATCATTCGCTATATACGGAAGCGCGATATGAGTGTAGCCGCTATAGATACACATTCCACCAGTCATCGGCTCCGAGTTACCTGAAGAGAAAAACCTCGTATAAGCATAATACTCCTCAGTAGTCTTAAAAACGATCAACACATGCTTCCCGTATCCCTCATCTGCTAACTCACCTCCAAATTCATCTAGAATAAGTTTCAGTGATCGCTCACAATGATAAGCCAGATTCTTCTCAATATGCGGTTTCTCATCACATAAAATCAAAAAATTGGAAGACTCCAGCACCGTAAACTCACCACCTAGGCTAAGCTTTATTTTCCTGAGCCACTCACAAGCAAGCTGATGATAAATACCATCATAATCAGCCTCAGCAAATTCCCCATCCACCACCTCCCCAATAGAATCCCAGTTCGGATAAATAAATCCATCTTGCTCTATTGAGTGCTTATCTATCAGTTCTTTTGAGTTCATAGATTTCTTGTTACTCAGTAAGCATACAACTATCTAACACAGATGCAAACCTCACTGTGTTCTAAAGTTCGTTTAAAGTCTGGGATATTTCCTATTGCTCCCTATTTCAGAATCATGATAGAATCATCTATATGTCTGATAAAGATCCATTTTCAAATGATGAACCTGAGAACATCTACGCACCTCCTGCTGAGTTTTCTGAGACTGGTAAGCTCTGCCCTAGCTGTGGGCATGAAATGGATTCTGGAATTATCAAGTCTAGCTCGAATGTCTTCTGGGTAAGTGACAACCAGTCTAGCATCAAGACTGCTATGCTTGGAGGCGATCTGATTGGCAA
>CAKZMG010000214.1 GCA_937128235.1 uncultured Verrucomicrobiales bacterium | reverse complement strand
CGGTTGATGGCTTGGCTTTTCGAGAATAGCTGGGTGAATTTCACCTTTTGCTTCATTTTACCGTAGTCGCCACGGACGAACAGAAGGGAGAGAGCTAGGGTGATGATGAGCAGGGTGGCTAGTGAGTGGAGTGCGGAGTTGAATCCGTAGTTTGCTAGAAGGTAGCCACCGAGGAAGAATCCGATGCCTTTGATGGCGTTTTTAGAGCCAGTGAGGATGGCGACTAGTTTGAAAAGTCCGCCTTGGTTTTCCTCTTTGACGAGGAGTTTGACTGCGCTTTTGGAACTCATTTTAGTGAGGTCTTTTGCGATGCCCGCTAGACACTGGACTAGCATGACGAAGCTTACAGAGAGAGCTATGGCCCAGCTCGGATCAAATAGCGTTAAGGTGAATAGGGCTATTATTTGTAATGCTAGGCCAGCGTAGAGAGTGATCTTTAGTCCGAGTCGGGAACCTATCCAGCCGCCGAGGAGGTTGGTGGCGATGCCTGCGCATTCATAGAGTAGGAAAAGGAAGGCTAGCTTGTCAGGGGTGAATCCTAGTGCGTGAAAATGCAGTAGCACCAACATGCGCAGAGCTCCATCGGTCAGCATGAAGAACCAATAGGCTAGCGTAACGATGATGTAGCTGTTTTTTGTCATTAGAGATTAGTTGATGATTCTATTTTATACAGAATTTACTCTTGGGTGGTTGCCCTTAGTTATGGGGCGCTTACCACGAATCTACTCGAATGTTCACGAATGGTGGACGATGAAGCTTCTTTTGACAGAATTTACATGATTAACAGAATTTTTGTGGACGATGAGGCTTAGAGTTGCGGAGTCTATCGTGCTAGGACTGGTAACTGGTAACTTTCCTATACTCCCATTTTTACTACTTTTTGGCAGAGATCCATCATTCTAGCTGCGTAGCCCATTTCGTTGTCATACCAGACGAATAGTTTTAGCATGGTGCCGTCGACTACCATGGTGGATTGTGCGTCGATGATTCCGCTTCTTCTGTCGTTGGTGTAGTCTGCTGAGACGAGAGGTTTTTCTTCGTAGCCGAGGATGCCTTT
>CAKZMG010000213.1 GCA_937128235.1 uncultured Verrucomicrobiales bacterium | reverse complement strand
CCAAAAGAGTCTGATAATGAAGGCTGCCTGAGCATCCAAGAAATACGGGCTAAAGTAAAACGCCCGACCATCGTGAAGGCGACTATGCCTCAGCTTGATGGCAGTGTCAAAGTGATCGAGTCTGACGGCTTATTAGCTAGAGCGATCCAGCATGAAGTAGATCATCTAAACGGTATTCTTTTCACCGACCGCATTAGCAGCACCACGAAGACGAGATTGAAAAGAAAGCTCAAGGATCTCGCAAACACTGAGTGGGAGAAGAGATAGTTTTTTCTGAACTTAACTTCAGAAGTAATGTCTCCTTAGGGAACATTCTTTTATATTTTGATTTCAACTGTCTAAAGTCTATATTTATAAATGTATAGACCATGTAAAGACTATGAATGTTGCTAAAACTTTAACGAAATCTGAAACTAACAAAGGGTTCGCCCTTATTTCGACAATCAGCATTATGTCGCTATTATTAATGTTAGCTTTTGCTATGTTAAATTTTAGCTCAATGTCAGCAAGAGGATCTAAGACATTTAAAGCGACAGAAGTAGCTAAAGCAAATGCAAGGTTAGCTTTGATGATGGCATTGTCTGAACTACAGGAAATGGCAGGAAGTGATCAACGTATCACCGCAAATGCTAGCATTTTGGGTGAAGATGTTAGGCAACCACATGTGTTAGGTGTCTGGAAAAGTATTGGTGCAGATGGAAACAATACTCATGATCTAACTGCTCTAGCTGCGGAATATAAAGCGAGTTATAATGATAAAAAACGCAATGATCGTTTTCTTGGTTGGCTGGTATCTGGTAACAAAGATACCACCTCTGTTTTTAATTATCCAAAACCTAGTATTTCAACGAACTCAGTTCCTCTCATAGGTCGTAATACCCTGGGTTTTCCTCAAA
Organism: uncultured Verrucomicrobiales bacterium; assembly: GCA_937128235.1. Classification (GTDB taxonomy): domain Bacteria; phylum Verrucomicrobiota; class Verrucomicrobiia; order Verrucomicrobiales; family Akkermansiaceae; genus Rubritalea. The sequence goes on along the minus strand of CAKZMG010000213.1, from coordinate 130,798 downwards.
CAGAAGCTCTAACAGAGGAGCAGAAGGCTAAAATGGTTAGTGCTAATTTAGTTCTGAATGTAGACAATAATAATAAGCTTGGAGCTTATGCTTGGGCTGTGAGTGGTGAAAATTTAAAAGCCCGTGTGTTACTTGAAGATTCTCCAAATAATGACAAACTTGCTTACCGATCAACATCACCAATTAACGCAATCCACTCTATTGGAGGGGCGGTTCCAGAAGCTCAAAGTCTCAAGGAATTTATGATCAATGATGATGGAACATTTGCTTCAGAGTTAAACAAAGTAAGTAGCTGGAACTCATTCGTATTAGGAGGGAATAATGCCGCAGCAATGACTCATGAAAAGCTCAGTTATTATTACCATGATCTTTCTGTGAGTTCCTACGGACTGCTGACAAATACTAAGTCTGGTGGTTTGCAGAAAGACATTAGTTTACTCTCTGAATTAGATACTCTGCCGAGTGAGATGACTTTATCCTCTAATACGAAAGCTCATATTTTTAGAGATGGTCCATACTGGGCAGACCTCGTGCAGTATGCTAAGAGTTATAAGCCATTCGCGGAAGGAGGACTAGTAGAGTGGGCTGCTGATAAACCATATTACAGTGTTGGTGAAAGCTGGACTGAGGCTACGCGTAGACGTGGATGGCAGCATCGGATGCCAGTAGTTAGTAAATGGCTATGGGTGCTTTCATATTTCGGAGAGGCTGACGCTAATGATCCTAAAAAATCTAGAATGAACATGGTTGTTCAGCCTGTAATAGAGCTATGGAATCCATTTAATTTACCTCTTAAGATGCCTGAAGATTCAGCTTATGAGTTGAAGTTTTTTACAATGCCACTAGAACTCAGTGTTAGACAAACTGGCGTTGGTGATGTGTTAACCAATAGGGGGATTCACTTTCCTGTAGGAGAGAACGAAGCTAATAAAAATATAGGTCAGCAATCAGGTGCAACCGTTCGCTATACTGTAAAATTTGTAGATAGCAGTGGTAATCATTCAGCAATGCAACCAGGCGAAGTTGTATTATTTTCTGACGGTAGTGACTCACCGAGACTCCCCAGTAGTGATGTCATCACCCTGACAAAAGGCTTGCAAATCCGTGGTGGAACTTTTTCTAGAAACATAGGTCATTACGGGAAAGAACTTATCTTGCCCAATACTGCTTCAGTAGAAGTCCACTATAAACCTAGGAATGAATGGTTTTATAGTGATAACTATTTTACTGGTCCTAACAGCTATCCGTCTCAGTGGTCTTATCATTCAGAAATAGTCACGAAGAACTCTAAGGACTCGACTGCTGCAATTTTTCAACCGAGTGGTCAGCTTTTCTCAATTGGATCAACTCCTAGAGAATCACCTCAACCATCTCTAATTATCGGTTCAGTTCTTCGGACTGAGCATTCTATTGCAGCTACAGGAGATCCTTCGGAGCTTACTCTGTCTGAGAAAACACGGTTTTCACCTTATTTATTTAGCCCTATAACTCTTGGTCAAAGCTATCTCACTAACAATAATCCATTCCAGTTAGAAACAAATCCTTATCAGTTTATAGCTCGGCGTGTCACAGATTTTGATGATGTGCATGTTTCGATTGAGGATGATAATGGACACCTAGGAAGAAGCCATGGAGCTGATGGTCAGACACATGTTGCGCTTCGGGAAATCCCAGTTCAGCCACTCACCTCAATGGCTCAGCTTCAGCATGCGGGATTGGGATATTATAGTATTAAAAGCGATTTTAACCCACAAACTGCGAGTGAAATTTCTGATTTAAGTGATACTGTAGATACTAATAAATTAAAGCCATGGCATCTGCGCTCACATCCTCACATAAATAATGCATTGGGTAATTCATTTGCTACTCCATTTACCAAGCAAACTGAAGTTGAGAAAGTGGGAGTTTCTCCGCTTAGTGGCCCGCATGGTGGAGAAAGTGGCTATAATGCAACCCTTCATGACAAGTCTTGGAAGCTAAATGAAAGCCTGTGGGATAGCTGGTTTATGAGTGGAATAGGAAACTGGAACAATCCTCTTATAACAAACAAGCAAACGAAGAAGGAAGTGATTGAAGGCTTTTTTAATGAAAATAAAAAATTACCAAATCAGCGTTTTGAAAGATATTACTCAAATAGCAATGGAACTGCTAATTTAACTAAGACAATAGAGGCTGAAAATGGCTTTCAACAAATTTCTTCTCATATAATTAATAAAGGAGCATTTAACGTTAATTCGACTTCAGTCCATGCTTGGAAAGCGGTACTCGGTGGTTTAGATCTACGTATCTATCCATTTGAATACATGAAGGCTTCAAACTCTTCTTGGGAGAAAGACCCAAGTAAAGAAGGTTACCCAATATCTAGGTTCACTCTACCTAATGGACAACTAGCGGAATCAAATGGATCAGGGATAAGTTTCTGGCAAAAACGTTGGCTGGGTTCTCGTAAGATTTCTGATGAAGAACTGACAAAGTTAGCCTCAGCTATAGTGGATGAAGTTCGACTTAGAGGTCCCTTTTTAAGTGTTGGTGAGTTTGTTAATCGTCGTTTATCAGATGGGGACTTAGGATTTCAGGGTGCTCTTCAAGCAGCCATCAAGAGTTCAGGAATCAATGCCTCGTTTGTAAGTGATTCCGATGTGATAAATGATCTAAAAGCAAACTATTCTAACAAGAAGTCGATTGATAAAAAAGAGACTGGTCGAGGAGCGCCTGGTTACATAACTCAGGCAGATCTTCTGATGCCAATCGCACCTTCACTCACAGTGCGATGTGATACTTTCACCATTCGTGCTTATGGTGAAGCACTAGATGCTTCTGGAAATGTCACAGCGAGAGCATGGTGCCAAGCAGTAGTTCAGAGAGTGCCAGATTATGTAGACTCTACAAATCCAGCAGATACAATAGTTACAGACTCGACAGGGGGACCTATCTCTGGTGCACTTAGTCCTATAAATCGCAAATTTGGACGTAGATTTGTCATGAAAAGTTTTCAGTGGCTATCTAAGGACGAAATCTAACAAGCATACTCATCTACTATGAAATCTTATCTTATTTACTTACTAGTGCTCTTATTACCTGGTTTGCTGGCTGCTCAAGACAAGCCAGTGAAAACTCACAAGACTAATCTTAGCATAGTTGTGATGCGATATAATGAAGCGTTGAATCAACTCTACTGGACAAATACCAAAGGTGAAGTTGATAAGAGCAAGTCGATCATGACCTCTACATCTAGTATTTTGGCACCTGCAAAATATGAAGGACCAAAAAAGCTGATGTTTCACAGTTTAAAAAAAATTGCAGATGAAGGAAAAGGAGATTTTGAACCTGTAGCCAGTGTATCACTTCCAGACTCTAAAAATACGATAGTGATTATTTTTCCCAATCCAACTTATGGAGTGAATGATACAGAAGGTAAGACAAAAGAACTGCCTTACCGTGCCGTTGCAGTTTCTGATAACAATACTAAATTCACACTGGGAAGCCGGTTTTTACTAAATCTCACCGCTAAGCCGATCCGTGGTATGACAGGCGAAATACCGTTTTATGTGAAAGCCGAAAATAATAATCGATTTATCCTGAAACCTGGAGAATCAACGATTGTTACGAACCTAAGCGGTAAAACCTCAAACCAAGTTTACATAGAAAGTTATGACGAAGAGAATGATCAGTGGAATCGGTTTAAGAGTTCTCGATGGTTTCATATGCCAAATCGCCGGAAATTTGTCTTCATCTTTCAGTCTGGAAAAAATCCTCCTGAATTAAAGATAGTGTCACAAAGCTCATTCAAACCGAAGACTGATAATATTCAGCAACCTGAAAATTCAGAAATTGAGAAAGAGCAGTAGTCAGAGCTTGATTTTCACCCTCCGTTTTCTATGATTAGAAGATGAAGCTATACTCGGTTAATTCCTTATGTGGAATAATACTCACCTTCTTTACCAGTTGTGGTTCTCAAGTTAGGATCAAGCCAGATACGCTGATCATGGTGAAGGATATTGATATTCCTAGCAGTGAGGCATTGATTGCACAGTTTGCGACTCATACGTTTTTGGATTATCGAGAGAATGTTGACTCTGCTTGGCACCGGATTGAAATATTGAATCCTAAAAGTGGTATTGTTCATGAAAAAATATCTGTAGCATCAGCTCATACACGGAAACGCTGGGGCGAGAGGGTGCGGATACTTTCTCAGTCAGATGGGAAAACAAATCCGAATTTTGCGAGTGATATCCGCGCCTTTGCAGAGGGCTATGATGACTCAGTCTATAAATCTTACCCCGGACCTAACAGTAATACGTTTATGGAAAAAATGATCCGTGAAGTGGATGGAGTTTCTGCCATTTTGGATCACAATGCGATTGGAAAAGAGAGTGGATTTTATTTAGGAAAAACGTCTGGTGGAACTGGTGTGAAAGTCCAGACACCAATCGTGGGTGTGGCTCTCGGTCTAAAAGAAGGTGTGGAATTTAGCGCACTAGGTCTGAGTGCTGGGGTTAGTGTTTATCCTCCGTCTGTTAGAATCCCGTTCTTGCCAAAACTCCCGACTTGGGAGTAATTAGAATTTTCAATCTTACTTTTGAATATGAAACATAAATTTAAATTACTCGGACTCATATGCGTATTAGTCACTGGTGCCTACTTGATGAATAGCTGTGTTGGATTGCCCGATGGGATAAAACCTGTGGAGGGATTTCAGAAAGATAAGTATCTAGGGAAATGGTATGAGATAGCCCGCCTTGATCATTCATTCGAGCGCGGCCTTAGCCAGGTGACTGCTGAGTATTCTATGAGAGATGATGGAGGCATCAAGGTGGTCAACAGAGGGTACAACGAAGCTAAAGGAGAGTGGAGTGAGGCGATAGGAAAAGCTTATTTTGTAAAAACTCCAGATGTGGCACATTTGAAAGTATCGTTTTTCGGACCATTTTATGGTTCTTATGCAGTGTTCGAGCTAGATGAAAAAGATTACCAATACGCCTATATCACAAGTTACAACCGAAAATATCTTTGGTTTCTGTCACGCAAGCCCATTGTCACCGATTCGGAAAGAAGTAAGTTTCTCAACATGGCAAAAGAGCTCGGATTTGATGTGGATGAGTTAATTTTTGTAGATCAATCAAAGAAGAATAAGTAAGACCTGATGAATCATCAATCTCTTATCAGATGGCTAAGAGAATGCTATCGTGAAGATAACACCCGAGCAGGGGTGCGAGATTTCACTGCGAGAACATTAGAGAACAGGTTGATCATCAAGGGTGAGGATAAACTCGCTTGTGGATTTCTCGAAGAAGATGTCTTAGCTCCCGCCTACGCTGAGAAGCTGATGAATAATTTGGCTCTGAATGATCGGGAAAAAGAGTGTGTTTATGGCTGCTTGTTTTTCTTTGGCAAGTTAGAGGGTAAGATCTACCGAGCTCCGCTGATTCTTTATCCAGCGGTCATTAGAAATGAAGGGGGAGCGACTACGGTGAGCCTTGAGTTTGGTTTGTACCGGATCAATTACTCACTGTTAGATAGGCTGGATAACAAGCAACAAATAGAGCAAGGCATCGTAAAAGTATTGGGCGAAAGTGATGGAGTTCTCACCAGCGTGGCAGTCTCTGAGATAGCTGATGTTTTCCGACACAATATGCCAGAAGTTAAAGTTTCTAAACTCATAGAGTGGCCTCATGTGTCTGGTGTTTCAGGAGTAAATAGTAAGTTGGGCTCTGGGCTGAAAATCATTTCCGCGGCAGGATGGGGGGTAGTGAAACGATCTGCTGGATCTAGTGGTGTGGTGGATGAGCTAGAAAAGCTAGGCGAGATGAGCCGGGTATCATGGTCAGCGGCATTAGGAGCAATTTTTGATGGAGGCTCTTCTACCTCTACTTCTAGTTCCAAGGTAAAAGAGGTGCTGTATAAACCAGCTCTTGCTCCTGTACTGCTCAGTGAGAATCAAGAGCATCTCTTAAAATCAGCACGGAGTAATAATCTAACAGTTTGCCATGGACCTCCGGGTACTGGGAAATCGTTCACCTTAGCTGCTATAGCGATTGACCACATTGCGAGGGGTGAGACTGTTCTTATCGTTTCTAAGAAGGATCATGCAGTGGATGTTCTCTATGAGAAAACGAAAGATCTAATCGGATCAAAAGTGGCTGTGGTGCGAGCTGGACGGAGTGGTTTCTTAAAGAATCTCAAAGCTAGAATTTCAACCATCCTAGCTCAGAGATACACAGCCGTAGATGAAGATAAAATTCGGCTACATGAAATCACTTTAAACTTACTTGAAATTCTCAGCAAAATTATGGATGAGAATGATCAACTAGCTAGCGAGTATAAGAAGTCCATCAAGCGAGGAGAAGTATCTGCAAAGCCAAATCCTAGGTGGTATGAAAGGATCAGAAAGTTATGGTATGAAAGCAAGGTGAAGAAGCGACCGTTATTGTTAGATTTAGCAAGTCACCTGGATAAATTGCATTTCACGAAAGAAAAAACGATACGTGAACTCATCTTTGCTCAGCAGCAATATTTAGTCAATGATGTGATGAGCAAGGCATCGACCAGAGCGGATCTGAAGAAGCTTCTCACAGCACTGAAGAAAAGGAAATCATCCGAACAGCTAAAGGCATTTTCTTCAGCGAATTTTGATTCTGTCTTAAAGGTCTTCCCCATCTGGATCACCAACCTGAGCGACCTCCATAGGGTGCTTCCACCAGAGAGAGAAATGTTCGATGTAGTAATCATTGATGAAGCGAGTCAGTGCGATATAGCCAGCGCGCTACCAGCGATCCAGCGGGCAAAGCGAGTGGTGATAGCAGGAGATGCGAAACAGCTCCGACACGTTTCATTTATAGCGAATGCAAGCATTCATAAATTTGCAAACGATCTGGGTCTCACCACTGAAGAGGAAGATAAATACAATTATCGCAATGTGAGCCTGATGGATATTGCAATCGAGAATACGGTTGATTCTAGCCAAGTTGCTCTGCTCAATGAGCACTTCCGTAGTTTGAAGCCGATCATCCAATTTAGTAACTCCGAGTTTTATCAGAACAATCTCCGTCTTATGAGAGATCGTCCATGGGAAGCAACTAAAGTTGAGCCACTATCATTTCAATATTGTGCTGGGAATAGAGGCGAAGATGGAGTCAATGAAGCTGAAATACTTGCAGTAATGGCTGATTTACATCGGATTATTGAACGTGATGAGAAAACATTCCCTGCCCGCACTCCTACCACCGTTGGGATTTTGTCGCCTTTCCGTGCTCAAGTAGATGCTCTAACTAAGGCAGTGAATGCGTATGCTCAAGACCAAGGGCTTGTGTACCATCTTGCTAAACATCAGCTTAAAATAGGCACAGCTCATAGTTTCCAGGGTGAAGAGCGCGATGTGATGCTCATCAGTCTGGCGCTGGGGAAATCTGATAACGCAGGTTCACTTAGATTTCTAGAGCAAGAAGATGTTTTTAACGTGAGTATCACTCGTGCGCGACATCGGCAGGTTATTTATCATTCGGCACAACCCGAAGATCTCCCGCCATCCTCACTCTTGGCTAAGTATTTATCATTCTCTGGGCAGTCCCTAACATCGCAGGATCAAATGTCTTCAGAGAATGAAGCGGATGAGTTTGCGAAACAGTTTACTGAGAAATGCGCTCTTAGAAATATTTCCTGTAGAATTAATCAGAGCGTAGCATCTATCCCTGTAGATGTTCTGCTTGAAAAAAAGGGGAAGTTTCTAGGTGTAGATCTGGTAGGGTATCCAGGATATACGCAGGATGCAGTAGGGGTAAATAGGCATCAAATTCTCGAACGTGCAGGAATGAAGCTCATCCCGGTTGGCTTTGTAGAATGGCAGGTACAGCAAGAAAATGTAATTAAAGCGATTGAGAAATTACTTAATAGATATTGATATTTTAGTAATTATTGCTGAAAATCTCGCTACGAGCTTGACATCTGGGCAAATTTAGATAGTTTTCCGCACCCAAGCAGGATTTCTCAACAATCATGTAAGGCAATACAGACGAGAGTTAGAAGTTCATCAATATCGATTCAGCGTAACTCACTCAAACATAAAGTAAATACAGCAACACTTTCAAACACTATGGCAAATTCAAGATCAGCACTCAAACGCGTTCGTCAGAACGAAACTCGCAATACTCGCAACACAGACATCAAGACTCGTGTTAAGACACTTCGCAAGAAGACACTCGCAGCAGCAGAAGCTGGCGACAAGGAAGCAGCAACTAAATCATTCCAAGAGTTCACTTCAGTAGTCGATAAATGCGCTAAGAAGAACATTTTCCACAAGAACAAGGCAGCTAACCTTAAGAGCAAGACATCACAGGCTATCTCTAAGTCAGCTTAATTGAGTCATTGCTCAACGATTCTACTATGTACTTTATAAAAAAAACGAGAAGTTCACATTGAGCTTCTCGTTTTTTGTTGAATAGAAAAATAGTGAATATGCTTTAAAATCCAAAGACAACAGGTGGCACGATGATATTCGTTTTACCTGGTCCTTTATCTTCCTTAGTGGTGATGGCGGTGACTACACCGTTTTCAAACTCCACGGTAGTGTTTGACTTTTCTTCGGTTGTGACATGAGAAAGCTGGCGATAAACTTGACCAGTCCGTGGATCCGTCACGTAGCGGTAGTGTTTTTGCTCATCAAATTGGATAAACTCATACTTTCCAGATCTCCCGTCTTTAGTGACTCTGTCCTGCTTCTTAGTAGGCTCACCGAGTGACTGCAGCACTTCACCTAGAGACATGCCGATAGCTACTTGCTTGTTTTTGATCAAGGCTTTCACTTTCATTTGTCTTTCGTAGAGCTTTTGTAAATTTTCGACAAACTTCGGATCAAGGCTAGCTAGACTTTTAGGATTCACCCAGCCTTTGATAAGCCCATACTTTCCTTTCCCTGAAATGCGGTAAGCATTGTGATTCATCGCTAGTAGTTGAACGCTAGAACCAGAACTCAGTGTGCCTAGCTTACGGCTGTTTTTACCTTTCTTAGAAGCATATAGCGTAGTGTCTTCTATGGTTAAGAACTTTATTGGAACACTCGTGTAGTGCTCTAGATAAACAACCTCAGGGTCATTATCTAGCCCAGATTTCTTCGCAGCAGGCGCAGCATTCAACTGAGAAATAAGGGTAGTAAAAATTGCGGTTTTAGTAATGAATGAAGTGATTTTTTTCATGGCTTTTTTGAAAGTTAAGGAGCGTTATAATAAGCTTAGACTACCAAAAGTAAGGGGGCATTCAATAAAAGTTACGAAAAATCCGTTCACTGTAAATCTTTCTGATGCTAAATACTGGTCAAAAAAGTGCAAAACTCGTTTTTTTCTGTAAAAGGGAGATCGTTTAATTAGTATAACTAGAGTAATGGAAAAACAACAAAGCGAGAGTAAGTGGTATGGAGTCATCTTCGGTATTTGCATATTAGCGGCACTAGCGATAGCCGCCATGCCATGGATGGGCGAGGTAGGTGTAGCAGACCCTAAAACCGCTGAGACTGGTGGCTTGTGGATGAATTTTCTAGGCAAGTTTCACCCACTGTTTTTGCATTTGCCGATAGGTGCTACGGTCTTAGTGCTGAGTATGGAGTCTTTGGGACTTATTTCTTTTGGTAAATATAAACCAAATACCACTCTAGCTTTGGCATTTGCTGCGGTAACATCGATCTTTGCAGTTGTGTTTGGATACTTCCTTTATCTCACTGGAAAGTATGAGGGACCTACTTTAGAAGACCACAAGCGTGATGGAGTTATTTTTTCAGTTTTAATCATCCTCACATTTTTAGCTAAATACAGCTACGATGTAAAAAAGCTCACATGGCTAAAGCCAAGCTATCTAGTAGCACTTCTCGCTACAGTAGGGATGATGATGAGTGCTGGTCACCATGGTGGTGAAATGACTCATGGAGATCCACTAGATTCTTTACCTAGTAAAATAGCTGAAAAACGTGAGGCTGAAAATGATAAACCAGTCGTAACCGATCCAGTGATCTATACGAACATCGTACACAACATTCTTCAGAATAAATGCATAGATTGCCATGGTGAAGATAAAGAAAAAGGAGGACTAAGACTCGACTCCATGGCAGCGATGTTTGAGGGAGGTGATGAAGAAGAGTGCCTCGTAGCAGGTGATGTGGAAGCAAGTTTTATGATCACATCTATCTTGTTACCAAAAGATGATGACTACCACATGCCTCCGAAATCTAAGCCACAAATCACACCAGAGGAACTAAGCATCCTTAAGTGGTGGATCGAAATGGGCGCACCAGAAGACAAGAAACTCAGCGAAGTTAAAGTGCCCGAAGAAATTGCAATAGCTATCGCATCACTCAAGACTCCTGAGGAACTAGAGGAAGAACGCAAAAAAATTAAGCTAGTGAAAGATCAGGCAGAGAAGCAATTTAAAGAAAAGCGTAAGCAACTAAAAGCTACACTGCACACCGTAAATGAGGCACTACCTGGATCGCTTAGGTACCTTTCTCAAGAGGACACAAGCTTAGTATTTAACTCAGTAAGCTATAGAAAAACATTCTCAGGATCAGACCTCCAAATGCTGGAGCCTGTTGCGGGTGACGTAGTGGAACTAGATCTCGCATCCACTAATATTAGTGATGCGGATGTGGCTCATCTAGCAAAATTCACGAATCTTAAGAAGCTCAAGTTAAGTAACACCAAAATTACAGATGAAGCGCTAAAAGTGATAGGAAAAATGGAGAGTCTTCAGTCACTCAACCTCTATGAAACAGGAGTCACAGATGCTGGTGTGATGTCACTATCATCATTGCCTCAGCTGGAGAGAACTTATCTTGGAAATACTAAAGTGACACCTGAGAGTGGAGCTAAGCTTCAAGCAGCATTACAAAAATCTGCGTCTGATAAAGGGAATGACATCAAGCCAATCGTGGAAATGGGAATTACTAATTCAAAAGTTAACGCGAAGTAATGAGAAATAAGCTTCTAAGCTTTGGATTGATTTTTTCTACTACAGCTCTTCTTGTAAATGCAGAAGAAAAAGTGGGAGAGAAAATTTCTTTCAACGAAAAAATCCGCCCCATCCTCAACAGATCATGCGTAGGGTGTCATGGTGGGGTAAAAAAGGCTGGGGATGTCTCATTCATTTATCGTGCGGAGGCACTGGGAAAAGGCGAAAGCGGAAAGCCGATCATCGTCCCTGGTAAACCTGAAGAGTCTGACATGTATCGCAGGATCATTTCAGATGATCCTAAGATCATGATGCCTCTCGTGGAGGAGGGGGGACACAGCAAACCTCTGAATGAGGAAGAAATACAGCTGATCAAAACTTGGATCGAGCAGGGGGCTCACTGGGAGGAACACTGGGCATATATTAAACCTCAGCAAGTCGATGTCTCCAAGGATCTGAATAATCCAAGCTGGGTGAAACAGCCGATGGATCATTACATCTTGAAGCGACTCGAATCACTCAATCTCAAACCTACCAAAGAAGCTGATAAAGCGCAGTGGCTAAGACGCGCATCACTAGACATCATCGGTCTGCCTCCCACTACTGCGGAGTTAGATGCATTCTTAGCTAATAATAACCCAAATGCTTACGAACAAGAAGTGGACAGGTTATTAGCATCACCGCGCTATGGTGAGCGCTGGGCATCACTTTGGATGGATCTCGCACGATATTCTGACACGAAAGGATATGAAAAAGACGGACACAGAGACGTCTGGCAATATCGTGAGTGGTTGATCAATGCCTTCAACAAGGATATGCCTTATGATGAGTTCCTTCGTGACCAGCTAGCGGGAGATTTGATAGAGAAACCCACAGCGGATCAGATGATAGCTACCGCCTTTTCAAGAAACACGCAGACCAATACTGAGGGGGGAACTGATGACGAGGAGTTCCGAGTCAGTGCCGTGATAGATAGGGTAAACACTACTTGGTCCGCACTCCAGGGTGTTACGTTTGGTTGCACCCAATGTCACTCACATCCCTACGAGCCTATCCCACATGAGGACTACTATAAATTTTCTGCATTTTTCGATAATACTGAAGACTGCGATCTAGATAATGAATATCCTCAATTCCTGATCGCCAATGATCCAGCGAAGCGTGACGAGGCGACTACGCTCCAGCTTAGCATCGATAAGCTCAGGCAGAAGGTGAATGACTTTGGTAAAACAAAGATCACTAAAGCCGCGTCCTGGAAGCCACTTCATTTCACAGAGCTCAAAGCATCCAGTGGCAACATAGAGGTCAAGGATGGAGTAGTCGAAACTTCTGGTACACATGCTGTCCACACGCACTTTAATCTTAAGGCAAACGTAGTTAAGCCCGGGAATGTAACAGCGATCCGTTTCAGCATCATTCCGCAGGAGAAAGACGTCAAAAAACTTCCCGAGCGCGGTTCTGTGTTATCTCATCTCATTGTAGAAAAAGTAGCAGCTGACGGCACTAAGTCTGGTGTTGTCTTTAAGAAAGTATTTGCTGACAGCATTACGGGACCATACGATCCACAGCAATCTATCATGGGTGGAGGAGCTGGGTTCGGTGGTTATCCTAAGTTATTCAAACGCAGAGAAGCTGTTTATATTCCTGTGGAGCCTGTATCAATGATGGCGGGAGATTATCTGCAAATCAGAGTGCACAGCGCAGCCTCTACCACTGGAGGACAAGCATGCACGGTGAGGAAATTTCAGATGTTCACCTCGCAAGATCCTAGCTGGTCAGCACTACTTACGAATCCCGATTACTTAGCCACTGAGGCTGAACTTGCGCAGAAGAGAGGAGTCTTATCTAAAATTAAAGGAACCCGTATTCCAGTGCTTAAAGAACGCCCCAAAGATAACTTAAGAGAAACCCGTTTGTTCATTGGTGGTTTGTGGTTGAATAAGGGAGACAAGCAAGAACGAGGCGTCCCAATGGTTCTCAATGAATACAATGCAAAAACGGATGATCGACTAGCGATGGTAAAATGGATGACGCATAAAGATAATCCACTCACTTCCAGAGTAATGGCGAACCGAGTTTTTGCTGAGCTTTTCGGGAGAGGAATTGTGGAGACTCTTGGTGATCTAGGCTCATCTGGGGTGAAACCTACAAACTTACCTCTACTGGATCATCTAGCACTATCATTTCAGGGAAAATACCAATGGAGTTTAAAGAAGCTACTAAGAGAAATGGTGCTATCTGCGGCTTACCGTCAGGGCAATAAAGCTACGGAAGATTTAGCACGTCGCGACCCTAGAAATTTGTGGCTCGCACGTGGACCTAGGACGAGACTCACTGCTGAGATGGTGCGTGATAATGCACTCACGGTCTCAGGGCTAGCGCATCACCAGATCGGTGGAAGGTCAGTGATGCCACCACAGCCCTCAGGTGTCTGGCAGTCTGTTTACAGTGGTGCCAAATGGACAGACGCTAAGGGACCAAACCGCTACCGTAGATCAGTTTACACCTATTGGAAACGCACCAGCCCATATCCTAGCATGACTACGTTTGATGCTCCATCGCGCGATGTCTGCGTGCCTCAGCGCATCCCTACTAACACACCACTCCAGGCGTTAGTCACCTTGAATGATCCCGTATTCTTAGAATGTTCGCAGCATTTTTCTAAGCGCATGAAATCCGAGGGTGGCGCGACTGTGAAATCTCAAATAGCATACGGTTATAAGTTAGTAACTCAGCAAAAAGCGTCTGATCACACTGTGAAAACATTAGCTGAACTCTATCATCAATTAGTTGCGGATTACAAAACTCAAGACCATAGTAAACTAGCCTCTAATCCAGAAGATGCGGCAATGGTAATCATAGGCAATGCCTTACTGAACATCGACGCAGCCATTACAAAGTAGTCAAAATAGCCCAAATCATGTTATGAATATTTTCGAGCAACTTAATCACGACACAGCCATGCACAACTCGAGACGTCAATTTCTCAAGAACTGTGTGGCTGGTGTGGGTACATCATGGCTCACAAGTATGGGGCTGGATGCCGCCACTGTAGTGCATTCTGAGGATGAAAAAGGACTCAGCCATTTTGCTCCTAAGGCTAAGCGGGTGATCTTCCTTCATATGGCGGGAGCCCCAAGCCAGTTAGAGCTGTTTGACTACAAGCCTGAGCTCTCTGCTCTGAATGGAAAAGATTGCCCTGAAGAATTTCTCGAAGGGCAGAGATTCGCCTTCATTCAAGGTGTGCCTAAAATGTTAGGGTCAGTTTTCCCATTTCATAAGGCAGGAGAAAGCCAGCAATGGATCTCTGACAGACTTCCATACACTGAGAAAGTCATCGATGATCTCTGCATCATCAAGTCACTGCATACGGATCAATTCAACCACGCACCAGCCCAGCTACTGATGCACACGGGGAATATTAATTTAGGCAATCCATCGATAGGTTCATGGGTCACTTATGGGCTTGGAAATGAGAACCAGAACTTACCAGGATACATCGTCCTCGCATCTGGTGGAAAAGCTCCGTCCGCTGGAAAGTCTGTCTGGGGGAGTGGCTTTTTACCCTCAGTTTATCAAGGTGTGCAGTGTCGGTCTAAAGGTGATCCAGTGATGTATCTTTCTAGCCCAGAAGGTGTCTCTAGTGACATCCGCAGGAAGACCATGGATGCGATTAACAAAGTGAACGAAGAAGCATACGAAGAGGCAAAGGACCCAGAGACATTAACGAGAATTTCTCAATATGAGATGGCATTTAGAATGCAGATTCATGCGAGTGATGCCTTTGATCTAAAAGGTGAGCCAGATTACATTCACGAGATGTATGGGACTCAGCCGGGTAAGGAATCATTTGCTAACAACTGCCTACTTGCACGCAGACTAGCCGAGCGTGGAACGCGCTACATTCAGCTATTCCACTGGGGCTGGGATTCTCATGGAGCAGGAGAGAGTGAGGCTCTGAACTCTGGATTTAAACGTCAGTGCCGAGATACTGATAAACCCATCTACGCACTCATCACCGACCTCAAACAACGCGGACTGTTAGACGACACACTCATCGTCTGGGGCGGAGAGTTCGGGCGCACCCCGATGCGTGAGAACCGTGGTGGTGCAGAAATGAAATTCATTGGCAGAGACCATAATCCAGGAGCATTCACGATGTGGATGGCAGGTGCTGGGGTGAAGCCTGGCGAGTATGGAGAGACAGATCCTATCGGTTACCGAGCAGTGAAAGATAAAGTCAGCGTCCAAGATCTCCAAGCTACTATTCTGAACCGACTAGGCTTTAACCACAAGCAACTCGTCTATCCCTTCAATGGTCTGGATCAGACACTCACAGGCGTGATAAAACCATCAAGAGTGGTGAATGAGCTATTTCTTTAGCAGTTCTTTTTTCTGCTTCTGAGGTGCTACTTTTTTCGCGAAGGGATGAAACTCTACGAGTAGCTCAGAGTCATAGATGTCTGATGGAGCTACTATTTTTTCTTCTACATTGAGTCGATCCACAGAGCCAAATCTCTCAGTGATAAGTTGCTTCACTTTAGGGTGCTGTAGGTTGTATTCTTTCACCTTTTTTACGCGGCAGAGCTCTATCCCAGCACACTCATGATACACTTTCCAGACCAGCTCTGAGCAGTAGAGTGTCTTGTCACACCACTGAAACCGACCATCATAATTCTTCCCCACATGTTTCTTAGCCCAAGCAACAGCACGTGCAAAAACGTCTTGATTGAGTGATGATGCATCCTTGAGTCTCTTGAAGCTGTGATTCGCTTTTTTACCACTGCGCTTGAGGTAAGCATCGAGTGAAATGATCTGCACTGGCTGCACTGCCTCTAACACCATTGGTTTCCCTTCAGAAATGAAGATGACCGCAGTGTGAGTCCAGGGTGACTCGGTAGCAGCTTCCACCGCGATAGCCTGCCTTCCGCTGGTCTTAGTGAAAATAATATCCCCATTCTTCCATTGAGCAGAGAGTGTAGAAATAAGCGACAGGAGACACAGTGTTAAATACTTAAGCATAGGATAAATGGTAATGTCTTTTTGATAATCTGCAAATAAATTTTCGAGGATGCATGAGTGAGGCTATGTGAGATTGATGCTGGTGCTTGTGCGAATATGAGTGTAAAAATACGGCATGATTAAACGACTTTGCATCATTGTAGGTATTCTCCTGTTAGGTGTCTTTACGTATTCGTATGTGATGGATAGGGATGCAAGCGATGTTCTGAATCATGATGATGCTCTCGAATTTAAACTGCTTTTCAAAGGAAAAGAATATCATCTAAGCTCTAAGGAGAAGGAACGCTATCTTGAACTAGTCAATGAGTGGAGTGATAGTCTGGATAGCGTCGGTAACATCGATATCAACAGTTACGCACCTGGGATTTTGCTCGTTTCAAAATATGTTGAAATTAACTTTCACAAAAACAGAACAATTATCAGTGTGAGAGAAAAACCAAATGATACTTGGAGTCAGCGTTCTCGTAAACCGACAAAAGAGGATGTTAAATTGAGGACTTACCTGGATGGGATCATCCAAGAAAGATTAGCCTACGAAACCAGGTTTGATGATTTTAAAGAATAGACCTGGAGAATGATTGAGTGGCTGACATTTATCGTGATTATGGCAGTGGGGCAGTTTAGCCCTGGTCCAGATATGGTGCTGCTCACACGTGTATCACTAGCGGAAGGGGTGCGTGCAGGATGGGCTACCGCGTTAGGCATCGCTTGTGGGCTTATGATCCATGCTGGCATAGCCGTTTCTGGTCTCGCTTTTGTGCTGGCTAGAAATGCTGAGGTCTTCCGCTTTATCAAATATCTAGCCTGTATTTATCTGCTCTGGCTTGCCTATCAGTTGATCAAATCAGCGATGCAGAAAATGAAATTTAAGGTGGAGTCTGATCAAACCAACCAAGCTCATCAAGCTGAGCTAAGTTTACCCACTTACTGGAAAATGGGATTTCTATGCAATATATTGAATCCAAAAGTGGCGGTGTTCTTAGCAGGTGTGACCTTGCCATTTCTTAAGCTGGGTGACTCAGGCTGGGCGGTGTTATTATGGCTAACTATCTTTTTAGAGGGTTGGCTACTCTGGAGCCTCTGGGTGTGGTTGTTGCAGATGCGATTCGTTAAGAGGTTTTATCAGCACAATGCCTACGTCATCGATGGAGTGTTCGGAGTTTGCCTGGTTTTATTGGCGGCAGTTCTCGTGGTTGCCTGAATTTTTTGCTGGAGTTGATGAGCTAGACATTGCAAATTCTCACTATGTTTAAACGTTTACTTTGTTCCCATCTGTTCGCGATGTCGTTGGTTTCTACGATCACTATCAGCCATACTGATGCAAGAAACATTGAGCCCCTGACAGCCAATGTTGATATCTGGCGATCTAATCAATCTCAGATAGCCAGGAAGTTCCCAGAACTTAGCTGGAAAAGTGGTGATGAGGATGGTGAGTTTGTCCACAAGAGCAGAAAAATGAGCTTCTGGGGACAGCCAGTGCATGGTGTGAGCTTGGTAGAAACTGAAGATAGTATCACGAGCCTAAAGATCACATTGTTAGATCAAGGAGAGGCTCTGTTCATGAAACAAAGTGCGTTTGATGCAGAAGTAGCACGCTGGAATAAAATCATCACTGAACGGTTAAAGTCCGAAGGAACTCGGGTTCCTAATATTTTAAAAGGAAAAGTGAAGCACTTGAGAATGGCGTGGAACTGTAAAGACACTGTCGTGGTTTTATCTGCAAATACTGGACTCAAACCAGATCGGATAGAGCTGATATGCTATGAACGAGATTTTGGCTTGGCTCAGCTGAAGCTAAAAGGGCAACAGCTAGTAGAGGAACCGCTAGATGATCCTAAGGAAAAGATCACAGGGTCAGGTGCTGACACGGATGTATTTATCGATGATGGCTTTGCTCCAAAAGAGGTGAAGAAAGAAATCCGCGCTAAGATCAAAGAAATCAATGCGAGGAAAGCTCCAGATGGAATCTCTAAAGATGTGCAAGATGCAGTGAATCTACTGAATGTGTATCGTTTTCTGTCCCGTGTTCCCTACGATGTGAAGGCGGACAAAGGCATGGTAGCAGCAGCTGAGGATGCCGCGGCTATCTGTAGCGAGAAAGGTCAGCTCTCACACGGGTTCGGGCATTCTACAGATAAATGTAATTTAGCCATGAACAGCGGGAACATGAGCATGGCAATCAGCGTGATGCAATACATGGAAGATTCCGGTGCGAATAACAGAGAGAGACGTGGTCACCGCAGATGGTGTATCAATCACAAGATGGGTAAGACTGGATTCGGTATCACTGGTGCTTATTCTGCGATGTATTCGATGGATCATTCTGATAGGGGAGTTCGCAGGAATTATTCATATCCTGGACATGGCTTTTATCCTGTCAAATATCTACATGGGAATGGCTGGAGTTATCACAGCGTGAAGGGTAATATTCCGAGCGACTGTGCAGTGCAGGTCTGGAAGCTAAAGAAATTTCAAGAGAAAGCACCAAAGTGGAGTGATACGCCCGAGGGTAAGGAATACAGTGTGGATTTTAAATTCATCTACAGTGACACGATTGTCTTCGAGCCTGATAGCGAGCCAATTACCAGAAGAGGCACCTACCTCGTGAGATTAAAAGGAGGCGGCTTTAAAGAGCAATATCTAGTGCATTTGTACTAGTCAGATGGCTAGTCTAAACATCTGTTTGAATTTGGTCTGAAAAGAGCTTGCAATTTGGATGGTTTTTGCTAATTTCTGCCTGTCGACAATTTTAGGCGACCCGGTTGAGTTACTGTTTGGTTTTGGGTTTTTCCAGCAGCTTATCAAGCGGGTCGCTTATTTTTTTATTCATTACAGAATTGGGCTCAGAGTTAAGTTTTAAGTTGCTCATTGATCATGCTATTTAATGAATCTAGAGTGTGTCCATTTTCACGGAGTTCTTTGACTGAAAGTGATTTTGCACGCTTAGCTAAGCGCTCATTCTGATCATCTAAAATAAGCTGATGATGCATGTAAGTGGGTTCTGGTAGATCTAGCAGTACTTGGATGACTCGGTGCAGATGAGTCGATTCTAAAAGATCATCGCCCCTAGTAACATGGGTGATCTCTTGGAAAGCATCATCGACTACAGATGCGATATGATATGAGGTGCCGATGTCTCTTCTGGATAGCACGCTGTCGCCTAAAATATCGTGATTCACGGTGATTTCACCATAGATGAGATCGTGAAATGTGAGCGAGCCGGTGAGCTCTCGTGCCTTATCAGTGTCTATTCTAATGGATGGGATTTTGCCTTGAGCGACACGTTCTGCTCTCTCGCTAGAGGTAAGTTTTTTACACGTGCCTGGGTAATATTGAGCACTCAGATGGTTACCGTGCGGGGCACTAGCTAGTGATGAGATTTCGCGGAAAATATCCTTTCTACTGCAATAACATGGATAGGTGACTCCGAGCGATTCGAGCTTCTCAATTGCTGCTGAATAGGCTTCTAATCGATCAGTCTGAATTTGGCTGATAGGAGGAGCATCGTGCTGGAGATTGAAGAAATACAGGTCTTCTAAGATGGAATCATAGTAGATGTCCTTGATGCGTGTTTTATCTATATCTTCAAATCTAAGTAAATATTGGCCACCTAGTTTTCTGGCTAAATCATGAGCAACCTGGGCTGCATAGAGATGCCCTAGGTGCAAGTGACCAGTGGGTGATGGTGCGAATCTTGTTTTGATGGCTGAGACAGGAGTCATTAACTTTCATCAGTCGGTTTGATGTTCGGTATTTATTGTGATAAAATAATTCTATGAGAACAAACTTAAACACCATTTTCACCATCTTAGGGGTAAGTTTTTTTGCAGTGAATCTCAGTCTTGCTCAAACAGCAGCTCAAACAGCAGCTCAAACTTGGTATGATTCTGAGGGGCGACCTTTGATCATCAAAGGTAAGAAAATCATCAGACAAGAAGTGGTGGATAAGGAAAAGGTAGCACCGGCTGTTCCGATTATCCCAAAAGCTTTAGAGATAAGACCCGAGTTGTTACCGAGACCTAGTCGGGTAAGGGCGCGTAAAATTTATCAGTATGCACATTACTACCCGGATAATGGTTATAGAGGTTGCTACAGAACTCGGAGGGATTCTAGACGCGGTCTCTATTTTAAATACCGCAGCGGGAACTTTTCTATCCGAGCTGGTTACTAGAAGAACCGTAAACTTACGGATTAGACGGTAGTGGAGCTGAAGGGTCAGTAAGGTCTGCCGGAACTTTGAGTAGCGGAGTAACTGGTGCGTCAAGGTTTAGCTTGGGCTTTAGTGGGGCAGGGACAGGAGCTACGGTGTTTGATTCTTGGAGATCTTTGTTGTCAGGTAGATTGGTGACATTTGGTTCCATCATCCCTTTCACGGTTCTGCCTTTGTTTTTGCTACTGTTAGAAACATTATTCACTCTATTACTAGCTTCAGAAGAAATAGTCTCGTTAGAATGAAGACGGGGAACAGTTCTTTTGATAGGTCGATTCGTCTTTTTGGAAACTTTCTTGATCTCTTCTTTTTTTCCCTTTTTACCCCATGTGGATGGATCATTGCGGAAGCCTTTGATAGTGGAGCAACTGCTTAGAAGACAGATGCTGAGAAGAGCTGTTGAGGTGATGATTTTGTTCATGTCTTGGCGTTTATGAGAGGAAAAGTTTTCTTAGGCAAGATCGATTTTTGCAAATTTTACGATGTCATTTCCCTATCCAGCTACAAATCTCGCTGAAAATCTCTTCTCGATGAGCATCATACATTAAGAGATGATAAGAATCGGGGAAATAAGCGTGCTTGTTTTTACCGGATGATGGGAGGTGTGTGTAGAATTCTGCCGCATTCTCTGAGGGCGTGAAATAATCGTGTCCACCATTGATGAGCATGATCGGTCTGTCTATTTTCTGAGCGGCTGAGTTCATCTCAGAAATCATATTTCCTAGTGTGCCGAGCAGTCTTAAGGTGAATTTTTCGATAAAATAAGAATTTGTTACAGCTTGGTCATCATGGCTATCACCGCCTTGGGTGACTTTTACCGCCTGCTCACCAGAGAACTGATTGAGCGAGACTCT
The DNA here is from genome assembly GCA_937128235.1 of uncultured Verrucomicrobiales bacterium. Classification (GTDB taxonomy): domain Bacteria; phylum Verrucomicrobiota; class Verrucomicrobiia; order Verrucomicrobiales; family Akkermansiaceae; genus Rubritalea. The sequence continues at coordinate 109,783 of CAKZMG010000213.1, read as the reverse complement.
GAAGCGTGGAAGCAGGTAGGAGAGGGTGTTTGCCAGCTTGTGCTTCCAGACAGAAAGGTGAGGTCGGAGACTTACTACTGGTGCCAAAAGGATGACTCGGTCTGGCTGTGGTGGCTTATTCTCAGCAACGGCGTGCGAAACGATCAGTGATCCCATGCTTTCACCACACCAGATGATTTCTGCGTTGGGGTGATCAGATTGGATTTTCTTTGTGAAAGTACTGAGATCTTTAAACCACTCTTCTTTGCGGTAAATGTCGCCACGTCTTTTCACGTTATGATCATTGCCTTGTCCTCTAGTTTCAGGAGCGTAGAGTGCGGTTAGTTCGCGATTTTGCATCAGATGCGAGGCGAAGTTGTGGTAGTCCTGAGCAGCCCCATTGATCCCGTGGACAGCAATGATCACAGTGTCTGGGCTAGAGGAATTACTCCATTTTAGATAGTCGAATTTATCATTATCAAACGAGGTGTAACTTAGCTTTTCTGGTTGTGACATAATGATTATTGTTGGAGTTGAGTATTTAACCACGAGACTAAATCTTTATGTTTGCCGTAATCGTAACAGAATGATCGCAAGCCATGGCGTTTTCCAGCAGCGATGTTTTCTGGCAGGTCATCGATATAGATCGTTTTTTCAGGAATGATGTTAAATTTCTCAAACGCTCGCATGAAGAACTCATCTGTAGGTTTAATGGCACCTATCTCATAAGAGAAAACAGCGTGATCAAACTTCTCTAACAGATTATATTTCTTCACACAGAAGGGTGCGTGGATTGGGTTGATGTTAGAAAAGAGGATTAATCGATGCCCCTTTGCTCGTAGGCTTTCAGCTAGCTCGAAAGTCTCTGGAATTTTAGTGAAAATGGAGTTCCACGCAGCGAATAGCTCATCATCACTCCCATGGAAATCTAACAATTTGCGAAACAAAATGAGGTATTCATCTAAGGGAGTGTCTCCAGCCTCAAAGGCGTCTTTCTCCAAGATGATTTTCTCCACTGCTTGAGGATCAGGGTTCTTTCCTTTGAGTGAATTTAGCGCGGGAAGGAAGTCAAATGCGAGTAAGACGTTGCCGATGTCAAAGAGGAAGGTCATTTTTACTATTATAGTTATGATTTTCGATTTTGTTGATGATAAACTGAGCCGCTGAGATGGAGCCAGCTGGTTTAGCGTATTGGGTGAGATTTTGCTTCATGTTTTTCCAGAGCGTCGCGTCATCCTTGAGAATATTTGTGAGAGCATTACTAACATCCTCTGGTGTCTCTGTGTAAAAACCACCTTGGATTTTTTCTAATAGAGCGAGATTACCTTCTTCCTGACCAGGGACGAGATGATGAATCAACATAGGACAAGCAGCAGCAATGGTCTCATGCACAGTGGCTCCACCAGCCTTGCCAATAACGAGATGGTGCGTGCTTAGCAACTCAGGGACTCTGCGTGTCCAGCCTTTGATTTGCACTCGTCCTGGATACTCAAGCTGAATCTCGCGAACCCGATCATACAGCTTTCTGACGTTTCTACCTAATACGACAGTAATCTCAGTCTTAGCATCTTTGGTATCAAGAATAGCACACATGATCCTGCGGATAATGGGCTTTTTCGCTGTAGGGAAATAGAGCACCTTGAACTTGGAACCTGACTCGAACGCTCGGATGGTGTCTAACTGGGTGAATCTGGGGTGAACTGCGAATCCTGTGACGATGACTTTTCTCTCATCGACACCAGTAGCAATTAGAGATGCTTTGGTGAATTTATCAGTAACGAGGAAGTAATCTGTGGGCGCATTTGTCCATGCACCATTAATTTCAATAGAGTCAGTGATGATGGTGAATACTGGTATCCTGGGAATTCCTTTTGCAAATGAACGCTCAACATAATAAGGGTAAAGTGGATAGGTACTCACGATGGCGTGTGGCTCAAAACTCAGCATAATGTCATGGAGAGTGGCTTCAGGTTTCTTCATGAAGGGGAATTTTTCCTTAGAGAAATCATGTTTCTCAACAGATTTGTAGATTCTATGCCAGATCTTAGGTGTATGTGTGGTGATGAACCGATAAAATGTCCTGAGCTTAGTATTTATTCTGGGAGAGCCTAGCGCACAGGGATCTATGACTTCAGCTTCAGCATGTGTTTCTAATGCTGCGGCCAGATTATAGGCCGCGCTATTGTGCCCATCGCCGAATCCTGCGGTGGTAATAATGATTCGTGGTAGCTCATGCTCAGACATTTTTCTTCTTATATCAGGATTCTAAGTTGCGTCTATGCTGATTTTGTGGAGAGTGTGTTTAGAGGACAGCATGTATTTCAATGGCAGAGAAGAAAAATAGCAATGAGGGAGAAGAGATAGATGATTCAGATGAAATCATCGAAAGACTAGACCCTATAAAACTCGATGAAAGTGATAAGGATGTTGAGGACATTGATCACTTATTTGTGGATGATGAAATCACCCGTGATCGATCGATTGATAGCCTCTTTGATGAAGAGAGAAAGAATTTTCAGGATGACCTCAAAGATGAAGTTCAGAAAGCACTTAGCCAACCGGTGATGTCTAAAGCTAGTCTTTATCGGATGAGGATGAAGGAGCCTTCGGAAAGTGCTCTCAAAGGTGAAATAGCCCAACAAAAATCAGTTGAGGAAATATGGGAGGAACCAATCGATGAGACAGTGGAATCTCAGAATCGTAAATCAGTAATTGTCATGTGCGTTCTTATTGCTCTGTTGTCAATTGCGGGAGGCTGGGCAATATGGAAATCTACTCATGATGAAAGGGGAAATGAAGAAGAATTGATAGCCCAAGAGAATGAAGTGAAGCAAAGAGAGCTAGAAAAACAATTGTTAGATACTAAGCTGAAAAAAATCAGTGACTTAATGAATCAGTATTTCTCAGCGATTACCGTTGCTCAGAAATGTGAGAGTATTTACAAAGGAGATTTAATAACAGAACAGGTTCAACAATATTATTCATCAAAGGGAGGTGTGCAGCCTATTTCGGATTATACAATAGACCATATCATACCTGCAAACGTTGATGATGGTGATGTGTGGGAAGTTTTTGTCTCTTCTGAGCAGAGTGCAGAGGGAAGACTTAAAAGTTATTTTGTGAGATTAGATGATGAAGGAGGATATAAAGTGTCTTGGAAAGCAGATGTGTGTTTTCAAGACGATGATGTTAAAAAATTTATAGAAACTCGGTCTAAAGAAGCAAAAGTATTCAGATTTGAAGTAAAGACATTGCTTAAGATGGCAACTTATAATTGGGGGTTTAAGGATACTGACTACCAAGTTGTTAGACTTTCTATTCCTGATTCTGATATTGTATTTTGGGGGTATGTAGCGCGGGGAAGCACAGAGCAAAAAATGCTCAATCGTTTCATCGAATTAGATCTTAAAAACCAAGTATTGAATAAAGAAACTAAGCATCAATTTATACTTAAAGTAAGGTTTCTAGAAGATTCACCAAGGGAGAACGATCAGTATATCCTCATTGAGGACGTAATATCTAGAAAATGGGTTAACACAGCTGAATGATTTAGGATGAGTGATAAAAAATCTAAAATGACCGTTAAAAGTAATACTGAACTTCGCCTAGCAGCAGAAGAAGAAGTTAAAGTAGAGATTTTAGCTCTTCCTGTAGAAGAAAACATTGAAAATCATGATGATGCCTCTGAGTTCGGAGTGGAACTTGTCCAGACAATTTCAGATTCAGAATCAAATTCTGATCAGAAAAAAATCAATTTATTTCAGAGTGACGCCTTAGTTGATAGGATAGAAAAAAATATAGACGATGACTTGGGGAAGAGCTTTCGATCCAGAGAACTAACAGAAGTAGATCTCTCTGAGAGAGAAATCATGCCGACACTCGAAGATAGTTGGGTTCAAGAAAAGAGTAGTAAGTCGAATGTAAGCTGGGTGAATAGATTTATTGTTGTGGGTGTTTTACTTATACTGGCAGCTGGAGTTTGGGCATTGATCAGTCTCGACAAAGAAGAGATAACTAAAGAACAGCGGGATAAAGAACTGAAAGAGATTATTATATCTGCTGAGGAACAAAAAGCAGCAGATGCTAGGGATCGTATAAATTTAGAGAAATGTGTAAAAGCCTACTTAGAAGCGACTACAATAGAAGAACGAGCTAAATGGTGCAGAGACCCAAAGGGAACCCTGCTCAAAATGACGGATTATTATAAAAATAAACTCACATTCAATAACTACCGCTTTGAAAGTTTCGTAATGACTTCTGATTCAAATTTAGGCGGTAAAAACTTGGTGATAGTGGGTGTGAATGTCAGTGATGATGCTGGAAGATCTGCCACTCAAAAGAAGCCTAAGAGTTTGTTGTTAGAAAAACAAGAAGATGGTGAATATCTGGTTGATTGGGATACAGCTGTTGTTTATCAGCCATCAGATTGGGATAGTTTTATACAGAATAAGAGCGAAGAACCACATGTTTTCAGATTAGAAGCTAGAGAACGTATCGACTATGGTCCCTATCTCTATCAATTCAGTGACGATAGTGAATACCAAGCCTACAGGATCAGTGTGAGAGGAGAGGCGGCAAAATACCTCATAGGCTATGCTAAAAAAGACTCCGCTATTGATGTGAAAATGAAGGCACTACTTTTAAAGGATAACAAGAGTTCCAGATCAAAGAAAAAGATAGTCCCGATGGTTCTCAAACTTGTTTACCCTAAAGATGCCGCATCAGAGCAGTGCGTGGAAATTATCGAGATAGTTTCAGAGACTTGGTTCATTCCTTAGGCAGGCAGTTTTCCCCAGAAGAGAATAGCACAGGCTAGGACAGCAATACCATAAGCTAGGCCAGCTAGGCTGAGTGCTCTGAATCTGCCTGTGCTTGCGGTTGCCCAGTTGATGAGATCGCGTGTCATGTATGGCATACCCACCATGAAGAGACCTTTGATGATCATTCCGTAGGCATAGAGAGGCATGAGAACTTTAAATGGATGCGGCTCTTGCCATGCAGCACCGAGTAGTGGTGCGGCTGCCATTAGTAGGCAGAGTCCTAGTCCTCTAACCGCGATGAATTCCTTACACTCAGTAATGATAAGATAAGCTACGAGCGGGACAGCGAGAGCCATGATTGTCTTGAGTTTATTGAAATCTTGCAGATCCATGGCAATCGGGCTAGTGAAGAAAAACTTCTCAGGAATGATGAGCAACCAAAACCAAGCCATACCAATCCCCATGAGAATCCTTCCGATGCCGTAGTTACGCGGGAATTCCTTAAGATAGTTTGCTGCCTGAGTTGGCTTCAGTACCATCCATAGATGAATCACGATGATAAAGGCAGCAAGGACATAGCCAGCTGAGCTGAGTGAGATTTTTTCGTAAGCGTGCATAAGAAATCTGTTAGTCGTCCCCAATCCAGATTGATGACGTTGATTGCTTAACCTATGAGTGGATGAGGGTAAAGGAGTTTATCTAATTATCCACTAGAGTGGGCGGGAGTAGGTGTTGCATCGGTTGTGCCAGCCTTCGCGCCAGCGGTTTTCGCCTCGGGCTGGGACGGAGTTTTTGATTCTGCGGTCTAGCATGCGTTTGGCACTAGCGGCAAATTCTCTGGCGGCTGGCTGTCCAGCAGCTACGGGGCGCATGTTGGCTAGGACTTGGAGTAGCCCCCAGCCTTGACCCTTATAGCGTTCCTTGGGGTTGATTCCTTCTCCTTTGAAATTCACGTAGTCGATAAGCGCGTAGGCTCCGTTCGAGGTAGTGGCTACTTTTGCGTAGTTTTGGCGGATGAGTTCTCTTTGGTTAGCCGGTGCGGCTCTGAGCATTTTTCCAAGTGCTGCTTGGCTCTTCGCTAGGATGAAGTCTGTCTGGAGTTCAACGTTTGCGGCTAGGAAATTTCTCAAGCTGGTGAGGTGTGCGCCATTTTTGGCGGCATTGAATGATGCACGAGATGACCATGGACAGACTGGGGTTTTAAGAACCCAGCCAGGGATGTCTTTGGCTCCGCGCTGCTGCGCGTATCTGATGAAGGATGGGAATGATTCAGTGTAAGGACCGCGGAAATTTTTAGGATACCAAATGAAATGACCTATTCCGAGTGATGGGAATTCTTCACCTTTGTTCCAAGCTGTGAGTCCGCTGACTGTGCCGCCTGATTCGTTCTGCCAGATTTTCTTGCCGATCTTGCGTTTGTCAGTGGTGCTGAGCACGGGGAAATTTGCCTGTGGTGCAGCGATTGATGTAGCGGGAGCGGAGTAGCTCGTGGGAGCGACACTGCATGCAGTGAGTGGTAAAAATGAGCTGCTGATAAGACAGAGAAGATGACTTGATTTCATAGTGGTAGAAGTTAGAGTGGATTAAGTTAAAAACAATTTAACTTATCTTTAGTAAGAACACAAAGAGAATTTTCTATCATGCCCATCTATCTCAAATATCTTATAACAGCAGCCATCGTCGTGACTGTCTCTGAGATAGCGAACCGGAATCCAAAGTTTGCTGCGCTCATAAATGCACTACCTATGATGACCATTATCGTCATCCTCTGGCTATTTATAGAAAATAAAGGTGGCGAAGGAGTCACAAAGATAGCGAGTCACGTATATTATACTTGCTGGTATGTCCTACCTACATTGCCAATGTTTCTAGTGATGAGCCAGATGCTAAAAAATGGGAGCAACTTCTGGTTGAGTCTGGGAGTTTATATCGTAGGAACTATCGCTATCTTTTTCTTGCTGAATTTTATCCTTCAGAAATTCGACATCAAGCTCATGGGATAGAGCAGAGTATCTGACTATTTCTTCAAGTCAGGAAGTTTGATCTGATACGTTTTTTTCCAAGAGCATTTTATGCATTTACGGTGGACAACTTGGGGCAACTTAGAAGCTAGAAAGCCTACCACAAATGCGGGCCAGGAATTTAGAATAATCGCTCGAGCTACCTGACCGGTATAAACCTGATTTGGGTTTTTCGTGTAGATGAATTTAAAAAATATGATCAACCAAGCTGCCGTGGCAAGTATGCCAATCAATACACAAAATTTAGCCTTCTTAGAGTTCTCCGGAGTGGTGGGCGATACTGGGGTATTACAATCCGGGCATTTTTTAGGCAGTTCATTATAGAGAACTGCATCTTTTGAAGGCTTAAATAGCATGATAAACAGGCAGTTAATTTAACCACCGATGAGACACTCGATCGCCTTTGGATAAACACCAACCACGATGATGGCGGCTGTGAGTATGATGATGGCGTATTTTGAGATGCTCGGGACTGTGAGTGGCTTTTCATTCGCGGGCTTGTGCCAGTAGATGGCACGGATGACCTTAAAGTAGTAGTAGAATCCAGCGGCTGCTGCTACGAATGCGATGACGACGACTATCCATGGTAGAGTGCCAACGATGGATTGGAAGACGAAGAGCTTGCCTAGGAATCCAGCAGTGAGCGGGACACCAGCCATGGCTGCCATGGTGATTGTGAGCGCGAGGGCAAGGTTAGGATTACGCATACCAAGTCCGTCAAAGGCATCGATCTCATCGCTGCCGTCTTGGACACGGACTAGATTGAGAATGAAGAATCCTGCAAAGTTCATGATGAGGTAGGTGGCTAGGTAGAATTTTACAGTCGAGAAGTCTGAGACTGATAGAGCGAGTAGTAAGAATCCCGCATGAGCGATGGATGAATAGGCTAGTAAGCGCTTGAAATTCGTCTGCGCGAGAGCGGATAAATTACCGTAGAGCAGGGTAGCTGCTGCCATGATGACCAAGATCATAAGCACATTTCCACTCACAGCGTCTGAGGCTAGGAAGGGCTGGAGAATGACTATTGCGACACCAAATCCAGCCGCTTTAGATGCGATGGATAGGAACGCAGTGATCGGAGTAGGTGCGCCTTGGTAAACGTCTGGAATCCAGAGTTGCATAGGCACTGCACCGACTTTGAAGCCAAGTGAAATGATGATGAGCGAGAGTCCAAAGAGCAGGGAGTATGAACTAGTGAGTTCTAGATTGGAAATTTTAGCCAAATCAGTAGTGCCTGTAGCACCATACATCCATGCTATTCCATAGACGAGAAAGCCTGTGGAGAGAGCACCTAGGATGAGGTATTTCACACCTGCCTCAAGAGATCCCACATTTCTACGCATGAAGGCGACCATCACGTAGAAGGTGATCGTGACTAGCTCAAGCGCTACGAAGATAGAAACCAAATCAGTAGCAGATGCCATCCACATGAGTCCCGCGCAAGCGAAAACAGGCAGTGTGTAGAACTCACCCGTGTTGTCACTGCTGTTGTTGTTGCTTGTGTATTTATTGAGAATACTGCGGAAATCATAGGACATCAGCAAAACGAGGATGGTACTAACGAGAGCGAATCCTTTAAAGAAGAGTGAATGACCTCCAGTGGAGTAGAAGCGTGAGAGCCAGTCTGGAACGTGATTGAGATCCGCTGAGTCTTTGCCGAAGATCAGTAGTGCGAGGATGATCGTTAATCCACCAGCACCAATGAGAGCGAGTTTAGATTTATTCTTCGGTGATGCAAAGGCTTCCCAGAGCAGCATAATAACGCCTAGTCCGACGACGTAAAATTCGAGTAAATAAGTGTTCATGTAGTTGTGTTATAAAAAAGTTAGTTAAAGAACTGTAAAATGGATTGAGGGTAGATTCCTACGATGAGTAAGATGACTCCGAGGATGATGGCAGGGAGTTTATCGTCTCCGCTCAGTGGTTTGACCTTCTCGGTGCGGCTGACAGTTTCTCCTTGGAAAATATTTCTAAATGCACGGAGCATGTAAACTGCGGAAATAACCACGCCCCAGATGGCGATAATGGTGGCGATCTGCACAGGGCCTAGGTCATCAGCTGGTTTCCAGCCTTCGAAGCCAGAGAAGAAGACCATGATCTCTCCGGCGAAATTTGCGAGCCCTGGAAGCCCAATGGATGCCATGCCTACGAGTCCGAAGAGGAAGGCGAGTGATGGAGCGTTTTTAGCGAGTCCGCCGAGTTGGTTGAGCTCTAGTGAGCCGGTCTTGTTTTCTATCCTATCTGCTAGGCAGAATGACATGGCGATGGAAATTCCATGCGCGAACATGAGGAGCACTGCGGCTTGTGTAGCGAAGCTGCTGCCGTTGTCTACGAGTGCTGCGATGGCTAAGAAAATATAGCCCATATGCATCACAGAGGAGTTGCCTAGCATGAGGTCGAGGCGTTTCTGGTTGATGGTCACGAGTCCAACCCAGATGATATTGCAGAGGAGAAGAACGAGGAGCAGGGGAAGCCAGTGAGCCATGCCATCCGGCACTACTTTATAGCCCACTACGATGAGTCCGTAGAGTCCAAATTTCTTCAGCACTCCGGCGTGAAGCATGGATACTGGAGCTGGTGCAGAAGCATAGGCTGGGGCTGCCCAGCTGTGGAATGGAAAGAGTGAAACGAGCGTGCCAAATCCGATGATGAGCAGGAGTGCAATTTCGTTTTGATGATGACTGAGTGCCGTTAGCTGAGTCATGTCGAAGCTGCCGAGTTGATTAGCAATCATCAGGAGACCAGCAAGTAGAACGATTGATCCGAAGGCGAGGTAAACGGTGACTTTCCATGCGACTTCCTTTCTGTCGCCACGTCCTAGTATGCCGATCATGAGGAATGTAGGGATGAGCGCTAGCTCATGGAAGGCGAAGAAGAAGAACAGATCAGTAGAGATAAACGCACCAATCGCACCAGCAGAGATGAGCAGGGCACTACAGTACCACAGTTTCTCACGTCCCTTAGGACAAGTCCCACTGAGAACAGCCGCGAGGGTGACGATCACTGAGAGCAGCAACAACACAACCGAGATGCCGCCATTCTGATGAATGTCTAGTGCTAGATTAATGTTAGGTTTGCTGAGAACATTGAGAGTGAAATCTGAGAACCCTGAGGTGAAGATAGCGGCAATAGCGACTGCAATGTTTAAAACTGCAGCTCCAAGTGCAATCTTGCGGGCATTGACTGAGACACCAAAGAAGATGATGGCGGTCGCCAGCAGAGGAATTAAGATGAGTGCTAAGGTAAGCATGGTTTTGAGTAGGTGATAGAAATGTTATTTGAAAACGGTGAAGTAGATGGCGAGCAGGATTCCGACTCCGCTAATGAGCGCATAGTGCTGGAGGTTTCCTGACTGTGCATATTTGCGGAAAATATTTCCAGTTCCTTGAGCAAGGCGGGTGAGCCCTCCGACGAGCATTCCGTTGATGATGAATTCATCGAGGAAGTGAACGACAGCCGCAAGTAGGTCCTGGAACCATTTCACGATGCCTGCGTAGAATTCATCAATGTAGAATTTGTTGCGGAATAACGGGATGCTGACTGGATCTTCTTTCTTGCCTTTGTAGAGTAGGAAGGCGAGTGCGAAACCAGCAGCGAATGCTGAGATTGAAAGAATAGTTGTGGTGTTCATCACAAAATGTATATCTGGAGCTTCTGTCCCTGGAATCAATTTTGTAAGGAACGGAGAAGCGAACGCCATGATCGCTAAGATAATGAGGGGACCAAACATCCTAGATTCGACTTCCGTAGCGTGTTTAGCATGATCGTCCTTTGCCTCACCGAGAAATGCCACGAATATGAGACGAAACATGTAGAAAGTAGTAAGAAAAGCTACTCCGAGTGCTACCCAGTAGAGGGGATGATTTTCCGCAGCATGAAGAATGCCTTCCTTAGAGTAGAAACCTGAAGTAAATGGAACCGCTGTAAGTGCGAGCGTTCCGACGATGAAGGTGAACGCCGTAATAGGCATTTTCTTGCGAAGTCCACCCATTTTCCAGATGTCTTGCTCGTGATGACATGCATAGATGACTGCTCCAGATCCGAGGAAGAGGAGAGCCTTGAACCATGCGTGTGTGTAGAGGTGGAACATGCCAGCATTTGGATCAAGTAGCCCAACTGCCATGACCATATAGCCAAGCTGAGAGAGGGTGGAGTAGGCGAGGATTTTCTTGATGTCGTTCTGCTGAGTCGCCATGAGAGCGGCAACTAGTGAGGTGATACCACCGATCCAGGCGATGACTTCTGTAGCAGGGATTTGCTGTAAAGCGGCATCACCTATGCCTCCAAAGAAGCGTGCCATCATGTAGACACCAGCTGCAACCATGGTGGCGGCGTGGATGAGAGCAGATACTGGAGTGGGTCCTTCCATGGCATCTGGGAGCCAGACGTGGAGTGGGAGCTGGGCGGATTTTCCGATGGCTCCACAGAAGACGAGGAGAACAGCAGCTCCTGCGAGGCACTCACCGTGTGCGATGAATTCAGCTCCGTTCATTTCTGAAAAGACGACTGATCCAGCTAGAATCCACGTCATGAGAATACCGATGAGGAATCCGAAGTCACCGATTCTGTTAGAGAGGAATGCTTTCTTGGCAGCTTCTGCAGCAGTGTCTTTTTTATACCAATGTCCGATGAGGAGATAAGATGATAGACCGACAAGCTCCCAGAAGATGAACATCATGATGAAGTTCTCTGCGAGGACGATGCCTGTCATGGAGAACATGAAGAGTGAGAGGTTACCGAAGTAGCGCGCCTTGGCATCATCATCTTCCATGTAGGCGAGTGAGAAAACGTGCACGAGGAAACCGATTCCTGTCACCACGATCATCATGCCCTTAGCGAGCTGATCATCGACAAATCCAATATTTACCTTGAAGTCGCCGAAATGGATCCAACTCCAAGAAGCAGGAATGGAGAATACATTAAAGACCCAGAGGATGGCGAGCACAAGAGTGCCAAATGTGAAGAGCGTTCCGAGCTTAGTCGCGAGACCCGCATTGTTTTGCTTCAGCACGAAATGAATCAGTGCCGCACTTGCGAGTGGTAGGATAAATAGTAACCAGAGTAGCATGAGATTTATGTATTAGTTTTTCAGAGTGGTGAGATCATCTGTGCTGATCGTTTTGCGTGCTCGGTAGAGAGCTACGATGATGGCGAGCCCGACTGCGACTTCCGCAGCGGCAACGGTGATGATGAAGAAGACGAGCATTTGTCCATCATAGTCTGGAAGCCCATTCACTAGGTTTTGTCTACTGAAGGCGACTAGGGTAAGTGATGCGGCTGCGAGCATCATTTCCAAGCACATGAAAATGACGATGATATTGCGGCGAATGATGACTCCTGCTAAGCCAATGGCGAAAAGTAAGCCGGAGAAGAATAAGTATTCTGTTAGAGATGCGGTTGCCATAATGATTAATGGTAGGGGTGAAAAGGTGATGAATTAGATAAATTTGTTGGCTTGGAGTTCTGCTGCTTGAGCGATCCAGTTATCGCGCTCAATGCGTCCTTTAAACGAAAGTAGGTCATCAAACTCTGCGACATGTTCTGGGGTCCATTCTGCGATTTGCTTGAATGTATAAACTCCTATTTCGTTAAGTTTGTCTTCGAGAAGTGGACCGACTCCATTGATGATGACGAGGTCGTCAGCATCATCGGGTCTTGAACTATAGATGATTCCGAGTTTCTTGTCAGATTTGGCATTTTCAGGTAAAATGACAGTAGCCGCTTGCTCATCTAGCTGAAGTTCTGCCTGCTCAGTAGATGCAATATTTTCTGAGCCATCAGCAGGCATACTAACTTCTGGGATGATGCTAGATTTGGCGATGGTCTTAGCCATGCGATTATCAGTATTTGTCTCAGGTTCATCACCGTGAAGTTTCTTAGAAAGAGTGACGCACCCTATAGTGGCAACTAGGAGTAAAACGCCTACGACCTGGAGCGGAAAATTATAATCAGTGAAGAGTTTTTGACCGATGAGGTTCACATCTGGAAGAGTAGCTTTACTAGAATCGGCAGGCTTATCCATGTTCTTTTCTCCACGGAGGGCTTTTACTATCTGGCTGTCATCAGCGATACTGTCGTCTAAATGTTCTATAGAGGCTGTTAGGGCTTGCCCGTCTAATTTAGCAAAATCCTTATCAATGCTTGAGAAAACTGGCACCATGATGAGGACGAGAAGAAGTGGAATGATCACACCAGCAGCGATGGAAGCATTGCTAAATTCCTTGCGCTCTTCTTTTTTGAGATCAAGTAGCATGATGATGAAGATAAACAGCACCATGATCGCGCCAGCATAAACAAGCACTTGGAGTGTGCCTACGAAGTATGCATTGAGACCGATGAGTAAAGCTGCGAGACCGATGAATGATCCGATCATACCCATCGCTGAGGAGACTGGATTTTTCAGGACGACTACGCAGACGCCACCAGCTATCATGAGGATGGCGAAGAGATAGAATAAAATTGTAGGCATGGTGTGGTGGTTAATCGTGAATGGTTATTTGTTAATGGGGGCTATAGCGCTAGTGCGCCAGTGCTTATTTTGATTTGTCTGCTGCTCTGAATAGGTAGTTGATGTATCCGTTTAGTGGAGCAATTGCTTTATCGAAAAGTGTTCTTGATTCTGTGAGTAGGTCGTTGGAGATGAGTAGCTCATCATTTGCTGTGATGCAGTGTTCTAGAGTTTCATAAAGTGATCCTCTTGATATCCCGCAGAACTTTGAGTTATCCATGTAGTGAAACCTGCCATAACCTTCAGCGACATTGGCGGTGATTGATCGAGATGATCGTTTGATTTGATTGAGGAGATCGTATTCATTCTTTGCTAATAATAAAGGAACGATTTTGGAATGAATGAACATTCTAAAAACTCGACTAGCTTTATAAGCTTCGAGATCCTCAAATGATTTAACGTTTTTTTTCATGATTTCTTCCTTTTTTAACTGGCTCCCCAGAGCCACAAATCCAAATAACAATTACCCATTACCAAATAACTATTTCAACTCATTCCACTTGTTGACTAGTCCGACTCTTTTGCCGCCGATTTCGTAGAGTTTTTGTTTATTGTGAACCATTTCTTCACGGCTTGTGCCGGTGATGGCGTAGTCTTTTCTTAGGTAGATGGCTTGCTCAGGGCAGACTTCCTCGCAGAGTCCGCAGTAGATGCAGCGGATCATGTCGATGTCGAACTCCTGTGGTCTCTTTTCCACTTTTTCCCATTCATCACCTTCAGGGATTTCTCCTGGGATGATCTTGATGGCTTTTGGCGGGCAGATGAATTCACAAAGCTGGCAAGAGACACAGCGCTCACGGTCTTGCTCATCGGTGACGAGTGCGGGTGCTCCGCGGTAGTATTCCGGGAGTTCATCGTCCCATTTTTCCTCTGGATACTGCATCGTGACACCGAGACCAGATGAGTTGAGTGAATCAGCACCGCGAGATTTTCCGAAGACAGACTTAAAGGCATGCTTGAGAGTGACAAGAGTGCCTTTGAAGATCCCAATGAGATAAACCTCATCAGTCTTGCTGAGCTTGGGGCGAGATATTTTAGTGACTTTAGCCATTGCTGTTTAGAATTGTAGTTATTGCTTTAAATTTTTTTGCCGCTGATTGCGCTGATTTTAGACTGATTTTTATTTCAATCTGATTTCTTCTGGATTTGTGGTTGGATTCGTGTTTGCCACTCTTCGGACTGTTACTGATGTGTATTTAAAATTGATGATTAGTCCTGCTTTTAACCCTGATATGCTGAGGTAACTTTGCATTTTTGAGATGTGTTCACTATTGATTTCTTTGACTACTTTCGTGTCAACGATGACTTTTTCATCGACAATCAAATCTGGGATGAGGGTGCCACAGTTTTTTTCATGATAGTAAACGGGGAATTGTTCTTGTTGAGAATAGATTATGTTCTGTTCAGCGAAATCGATACAAAGTGCATTTTCATAGATTTTTTCTACTAATCCATTCTTTAGATCACTACTCACTCGATAAGCCGCAGCAATAATCTGCTTAGTCAGCTCTGAGTGTGGGTATTGATGTTCAGGATAGTTCATTAGAGAAAAAATCAGTTTAAAATCAGCGTAATCAGCGGTTAAATTTAGTCAGATATGGCGGTGGTTACTTTGTCTTTAGCGAGCATTTTTTCAAGCGACTTTGCAATGTAGAACATGACAGCAGAGAAGACGATCACGCCAATCGCTGCACCGACAAACTGTGCAGTGGATAGATGACCTCTGGTGTAGGTCATGATAATTGCTGCGATGAGGATGTTTATCAGTGCGGCTTCGAAGAATACGACCCAGCCGAGTTTCATGAGTTGATCATAGCGGAAACGTGGGACTGTCCAGCGGATGAGTATGAAGAAGAGGATGAAGCCTACGAGCTTGGCGAGAAACACTCCGAGGTGGATGAGCCCAGCCCAGTCGCCAAATGTGCTGACGACCCAAGCATCTGCACCGAACCCGATGGACCAACCTCCGAGGAAGAGGGTCACGATCAGGGCAGAACCTACGATCATTGCTGCGTATTCTCCTAGGAAGAAAAGAGCGAATTTCATAGAGGAATACTCCGTGTGGTAACCACCAACGAGTTCCGTTTCACATTCTGGTAAGTCGAATGGCATACGGTTTGTTTCTGCGAAGATGGAGATGGTGAAGATGAAGAAGGAAATAATCATCGGTATCCAGAGCAACATGCGCTCCGTAGTGAGACCTTCTCCCCAGAGAGGGAGGATGAGCCAGCCATTTTTAGCCTGTTCTGCTACGATGTTAGAGAGGTTTAAATCACCGAAATGCATGAGCACTGGGATGATAGAGAGTCCGAGCGCGATCTCGTAAGAAATCATCTGAGCACATGAGCGAACACCACCGAAGAATGAATACTTGTTGTTCGATGCCCAGCCAGCGAGCGTGATTCCGTAAACTGAAAGTGACGCTACCGCAAAGATGAGAAGTGGACCCACAGACACATCTGCGATCACTAGTTTCTCACCGAATAACTCAGAACCGAAGGGGACTACTGAGAGCGTGACGAGTGCAGGAACCATGGTGAGAGCTGGAGCAAGCCAGAAGAAAAATTTATTCACGTGTGAAGGAACAAAGTCCTCCTTCAGTATAAACTTAAGACCATCCGCAAGAGGCTGTAGAAGACCGAAGAGGCTTATGTCCTTTTTAAATCCGAAGATAGTAAGCGGGATTCCAGTTCTGTTAGGCCCCACACGGTCTTGAATAACAGCCGCAAAACGACGCTCAGCATAAACTGAATACGCAATAATCGGCAAGGTCAGCACAAACGTGATGCCAATGACCTTAGCGAGGATAATGATGATAGGGATAAGAGTTTCCATGTGTGTTAAATTTTTTTAATACAGAATTATGCAGAATGGTTCAGAATTAACATAATTTCCTTGGGTTGCGCGTTCGTTTGATTTTTATGAAAGTTTTGGTGGTTTGTAGTCTTTGAATTTCTTTTTGAATTGAAGACTTGGTGCTCCAAAGTTGATGAGAACTCCTTCTTCGGTTTTGGTAGCTGATAAGTAGTTGACGAGTTGAGCTTCGTGCTCAGGTAGAATATTTCGGACAGCTTTTAATTCTACGATAAGAGTCTGATTGATAAATAGATCAGCGGAGAAGAGTCCTACATCATGACCTTTATAGTAAACAGTGATTTTCTTTTCGACGATGACTTCAAATCCTTTTGTTGCTAATTCGATAGCGAGTGATTTTTGATAAACAGATTCATTCAGTCCATGACCTAGCACTGAATGTACCTCCATGGCGCATCCAATAACTTCTCCAGCTAGATCGTATTTAGTCATTTTAAAAGTAATTTTGTTAATTCTGAAACATTTTGTTAATTCTGTGTAAATCTACCCAACAATAATGCCCGCTGCTGCTTGGGCTCTTTCTTTGGTTAGGAGTGGGATTTCTACGCCGGTTTCGATGAGCGGGATGCCTTGGTCACCTATCTTTGAGAAGGTGATTCCGTTAAATTCTGGTATATTCGTCGCGATCATTTTTAGCACGTTTTCGATCATGAACATGTCGTTCTTTTCACCGGTTATGGTGAGGATGAGGTCGCGGATGATTTCCCAGTCTTCTCTGGCATTTCCAGTGGGCTGGATGGCTTGGTTGAGGCGCTGGAGTCTGCCTGTTACGTTGATCATGCTGCCGCGTTTTTCTGCGAAGCTTGCTCCAGGGAGGAAAATGTCGCTGGCGTGTGCAGTTTTGTTAGCAATGATGTTTGATGAAATGATGAACTCAGCAGGGGCTAGGTCATCGTGGGTGAATCCTGCTGCTTCAAAGACGTCTTCATTTAGGATGAGGAGAGCTTTGATTTCGCCACTGTGGAGCTTTTGTTTAATGATTTCTGTTGTGGGAGTAGCTCCAAGGATGAGATTTGCACCGTTGGTATTTGGATTCCTATCTGCAGAGATAAGTTTTCCGTCTGGCTCACCTGTGCGTGGCACTGTGGCTAGAGTTGTGATGCCTAGCGTGTCTGCAAGGGCTTTGGTGAGGAAAAGTTCTTCGTTTGTTTGGCGTGCAGAAGCGATGATTGCTATTTCGCTAGCTTGAAATTCTTTTAGCGCATCAGCAGCTGCTGTTAGAGCGGTGTTCCAGTCTGTGATCTCATGTTTTCCATCCACTTTGATCATCGGATCAGTGAGTCGATCATCTCCCTGAGTCTCATGAAATGCGAGGCGGTGAGAATCTGGCATCCATTCTGAGTTTACATCATCATTTCTGCGTGGAGTGACTCGATAAACTTTGCTTCCGCGTGTCCAAATAGTCGTGTTGCATCCAGTGCCGCAGTTGACATCGATAGAATTTGTCTCCTTGAGGAACCAGACTCTCATTTGGAATCTGAAATCCTTAGAGGTAAGCGCTCCAACGGGGCAGAGATCGATGGTGTTCATGCCGTAGTTAGAATCTAATCTACGATCCGGGTGGCAAGTGACTGTGGTGTGCGTTCCTCTCTCAGAGAAACCGAGCACAGCGTCATCAGCTACTTCATCCATGAAGCGGATACAGCGTGAACACATGATGCAGCGTTCGTCATCGAGATTGATACGTGGTCCGATGTCAACGTTCTTAGGTTTCTTGACCTTGTCTTCCACGAAGCGTGACTGACCGCGACCGTGTTCTACGGAAAATTCTTGCAGTGAACACTCACCAGCTTGGTCACAGATAGGGCAGTCGAGTGGGTGATTGATAAGGAGAAACTCCATCACACCTTCACGCACTTCTTCTACGAGTTTACCGGTAGTTCTGATCCCCATGTTTTCACCGACAGTATTAGCGCAAGAGATGACTGGGCGTGGCATCCAGCCGATTTCCTGATAGCCATCATCTCCATAGACAGGCTCAGCACCAGGCGCAGGGCGAGGGGGCATTCCCATCTGGACGAGGCACATGCGGCAGTTTCCTGGAGATGTGAGCTTAGGATGATAGCAATAGTGGGGAACTTCCTTCTCAGCCATCTTACAGGCCTCGATCATACGAGTGCCCTTAGGCACCTGGATCCAGGTGCCATCGATCTGCACGTTCACGAGCCCCTTTTCAGCGGCCTCGTCTTTTGGAAGTTGTGGTGTGAGTGTTTCTGACATGATGATGATTTGTATGAGGTTCGATCTAAAATTGTTTTAACTAATAATAACGGTATGTTTAGAATGAACAGGTTTATTTTCTGAGCTAGAAGTTAGTAATAAAAAGAAAAAGTTTATCAGTGTGCCAATGAAGCCTAAAACAAATAGAAGAACGAAAGAAGATATGGGGTAGTTAGCGCAACCTGTGTCTGCAAATCTTTTTGCTGCTATTCTGGAAAATGTAGTAATGATAAAGATGAGTATTTTAACAAATAAAATTAAGCCAACTAAAACACCTAGGATTATTGCTACAGCGAAATTTTCTATGTAGTAGCCAACAATGTAAGAGCATATTAAAGCTAGAAGAATAATGAACTTAAAGGTATGCTGCTTTGGTGACACACTTGCAATGTAGCCTTTGTTCTTTATCAATTTGAGAACTAGCAGAGGTAGTATAGTGAGGCCGGTGAGAAAACAAAAGAGATACTGTGATCTACTTAAAAACCCGTAATCTCTGAAAAATAGATCGTAGAAATTCTGGAAGGCTGAAGTGTCAGACACAGGTGTCTCTTTGTTCTCTGATGACTTAGAGAGCATGTTCTGAGGGTTCCTGTAATCTACTGCTGCCATGTTATACTTTGCCTAAGAATTGTTCCCTCTGGAGCTGTTCTTTAGAGAGTCTTTCGTTGGTTTCGCTGGTTTCAGCGGTGAGTTCTCCGCGGAATTTATCGATGATGGCTTCTACGGGCCATGAGGATGCTTCTCCGAAGGCACAGACGGTTTTACCATCTATCTGGTATGCTACTTCTTCGAGAGTCTTGATGTCTTCTGGGCTGGCTTTTCCTTCCACGATGCGGTCAGAAATTTTCTTCATCCAAGTGGATCCTTCACGACATGGTGTGCACTGACCGCATGACTCGTGTGCGTAGAAGTGATTGATGTTATTGAGCACCCAGGACATTTTGCGGGAATTGTCTAGCACGATGACTCCGCCTGAGCCTGCCATTGATCCGCAGGCTGCGAGGGTGTCGAAATCTAGCTGGATATCCCAGAAGCTGAGGTCTGTAGCATCATCGCCTCTGCCGATTTTAAATGTCTCATCACAGCGGAGAATTTTAGAGGATGAGCCTCCGGGGATGACGGCTTTAAATTCTCTGCCATCGAGCGGTCCTCCACAGACTTCATTGAGCAGCTCGCGCATGGTCATTTTTCCAACTTGGATTTCGTAGTAGCCAG
This sequence comes from uncultured Verrucomicrobiales bacterium, assembly GCA_937128235.1. Taxonomy (GTDB): domain Bacteria; phylum Verrucomicrobiota; class Verrucomicrobiia; order Verrucomicrobiales; family Akkermansiaceae; genus Rubritalea. The sequence goes on along the minus strand of CAKZMG010000213.1, from coordinate 90,206 downwards.
GCTTTTTGACATCGCCAGAGACGCAGAGGATTCGCGTCCCTGTGTTTCTATCGACTCCTAACTTAGCGTATTCCTCACCACCCATCTCGATAATGTGCTTTACATGACAGAGTGACTCCACATTATTTACAATAGTAGGAGCCATGTAGAGACCAAGCGCAGCAGGGAAGTAGGGAGGCTTGATGCGTGGGTAAGGGCGTTTGCCTTCGAGTGACTCGATGAGTCCAGTCTCCTCACCACAGATATAAGCAGCAGCTCCGCGGTGAACCCAGATTTCAAGGTCGAATCCGCTTCCGAGGATATTTTTACCCACAAATCCTTTCTCACGCGCTTCCTCAATGGCTTTTTCCATGATGATGGCAGCCTCTGGGAATTCTTCACGCATGTAGATGAATGCCGTGTGGGCACCTACTGCAAATGCAGAAATTACCATGCCTTCGATGAGCTGATGCGGGTCTTGGTGGACGATGTATCTGTCCTTAAATGTTCCCGGCTCAGATTCATCACAGTTGCAGATGAGATACACTGGCTTGGTATTTCCTGGTGGGATGAATCCCCATTTCACGCCAGTAGGGAAGCCAGCACCACCACGGCCTCGGAGACCAGATGTCTTGACTTCGTTGGTGATGTCGATTGGTTCCATCGTGATCGCTTTCTTAAGCTGATCATAGCCACCGTCCTGCATGTAGCAGTCGATAGATGGATCCCAGCCTTCACGGTCGATATTTTTGAAAATAAGACGGTGCTCGCGTGGATGCGGTTCTTTACCTGGTAAGTATTTGACTCTGTCGGAGTGGCTCATGATAAATTATGGCTGATATTTGTTGATGAGATCCTGAGCGTTTTCAGGCTTGATGTTCTCGTGGAAATCATCATTCACGAGACAGACTGGAGCTGATCCGCAAGAAGCGAGGCACTCGGCAAATTCCACAGAATACATTCCACAAGGAGAAACCACGATAGGGTGATGATGTGAGAGCTTGGAGCGGTCAATGCCGGTAATCTCACAGATCTGATCCATGAGCTCATATGACCCAGCCATCGCACAAGACAGCGTGCGGCAGACGCGATAGTGAAATTTTCCTGGAGCGGACTGACGGAAGCCTGGGTAGAAAGTAACCACCGAGACGACTTTCATTGGCTCAATCTCAAGCTTGCCAGCGATCCAAGTAATCGCTTCCTTAGAGACGAATCCGTGCTTATGCTGGACAATATGAATCAACGGAAGCACAGCAGACAGCTTGCTTTCTGGATAATGAGAAATACGCTCATCTGCAAGTGCGATGATATCATCACTCACCTCAAAAGGAGGGAAATGCTGCTCACCTGGAGTCACTGGTGAAGCGACGTTTTTTTCTAGTGTGTTCATTTTTGTAAAGTTTGAAATTTTAACGGTCGCACTCGCCCATCACGAAGTCTAGTGAGCCTAAGATGGCTGGGACGTCAGAGACCATCGTGCCTTTGAGTAGCTCGGAGCAGATGGAGAGGTTGACGAAGGATGGGCTGCGGATCTTGAGACGGTGCGGGACTCCGCCTCCCTTTGAGTGAATGTAGAATCCGAGTTCGCCTTTCGGGTTTTCGTGACCAAAGTAAACTTCGCCTTTCGGAGCATCAATGCCCTGCGTGGAGACGATAAAGTGGTGAATGAGCTCCTCCATGGACATAAGAACGCGTTCCTTGTCTGGGAGCGTGCTTTTGGGATCCACAATGTTCACAGGACCTTCTGGTAAGGTATCTAGAACTTGCTCGATGATGCGGATGGACTGTCTCATTTCTTCCATGCGCACTTGGTAACGCGCATAGCAATCGCCTTCTTCAGCCACTGGGACATCAAAATCATACTGCTCATAGCCTAGATAGGGTGAGTCTTTTCTGAGGTCACGCTCTACGCCTGATGCGCGGAGGTTAGGGCCTGTCATGCCGTAGGAAATGGCATCTTCTTTTGAAATAGTACCAACATCACACATACGCTTGATGAAGATCTTGTTCTTATCGAGCAGTGCGGCTATTTCATCGATCTGCTCGGAGCATTCCTTGAGAAATGTTCTCACGCGAGCATCAAAACCCTCTGGTAAATCACGGATTTGCCCACCAATCCTAGTGTATGAGGTAGTGAATCTAGCACCTGTGAGCTGTTCGCAGAGGTTGTAGATCTTCTCTCGCTCGTTGAAAGTATAGAGGAAAACGGTCATGGCTCCCACGTCCATGGCGCAGACTCCTACTCCGAGCATGTGGGATGAAATTCTGGCTAATTCACATGCGAGCACGCGCACGGCTTGTCCGCGTGGAGGTAGTTCCCAGCCCATGAGCTTCTCTACAGCACAGGCGTAGGCTACGTTATTAGCGAGCGGGGCAAGGTAGTCGAGCCGGTCAGTGTAGGGGATAAACTGATTGTAATGCATGTTCTCCGCGATCTTTTCATCGCCACGGTGAAGGAAGCCAATGTCTGGATCTGCTTTGGTAATAACCTCGCCATCAAGCTCCAAGATAAGACGCAGAACTCCATGAGTAGCAGGGTGTGATGGCCCCATGTTGAGCACCATTTTGTCACCCATGAGGTCAGTAGTTTCAGCTTGGTAGTCGGAGGCAAAGTCCGCAGCCTTTTGTGCATTATCAGGGGCTTGGTAATCAGTAGTCGTCTTCATAGGATGAAAATTTAGCAGTGTTGATGAACATTTTCATTACAGCTAACCGCAGAGAGTGAGCCAAATTTCTGCCGATTGGTCAAGGAGCTTGTGAAAAATTTCACAAGCCTAAAATTTCTAAGCCAAATCACTGCGAATTATCCTAAATTTCTCATGAGTTTAGATGAAATGACACAGCCCGATTTAACTCAACGAGATGCATGTTAAAATTCCCTGAAAACTGGGGTTGCCGTTGGGTTGAAAATCTGTATTGTCGGTTCTTCAATATGAGCGAATCATCAGATAATCAATCCTTAGACCTCAGCGGTCTGGATTTTGGACCGGCATGGGCACGGAAGGGTGCAAAGGGCGAGAAGCCCGCTAAGCAGTATCGTGAACACAAGGGCGAGCGTCCCAAGCGCAAGGAAGGTGGTAGAAAACCACGCCAAGGCGGTGGCGGACGCGGTGACGGAAACCGTGATTTCAGATCTAAGCCAAATCACAATCAAAGACACAATGACTCACGTGACCGCAAGCCGCGCAGAGTCTTCGTGCCTGCTACTGAGGGTGTTTCAGCTAGCATCATGCCTATCGAGGAAGGTGTGGATAACCTAGTGAAGGAAATTTCAGCATCTGGCAGAACGTATTCAGTGTTTGATCTAGCGCGTGTGGTGCTAGGTGCGAGAGATCGTTTTCATATTATTTTAAAGAGCGAAGACAAAGGACCTGAGCTACTGCAAGCCAAGCATGATAATGCTGTATTTCTGACCAAGGATGAATGTCTGACCTACGCAGCCAGCGCTGAGTGGATCAATACTATCTATAAGCCTGAGGAGCTAGAGGTAGAGGCACCGGCTGGTGATTTCCAAAACATCGCCAAATGCGGAATCAGTGGGGAACTTCTGGGACCTACAAATTTCCATGGTTATCAGGATAGAGTGATTGAGCTGCATCGCACTAAATTCAGTCATTTCACGCTAGAAAACTACAAGAAGCGCATCGTTACCGAAAGTGGCGAGGATGTGGTAAATCTCTGGAAAGAAAGCATGACCAAGCGCACGGTCTATAAGCTAGCTAGTGATGAGTCTGTGGTATTTGATAGTAAGACAGCGATGCTACAGCATTTGGCAACATCTGAATTTGAAAACAATTTTCATAAGACCCGAAAAGCACAAGTCCCATCTGATATAGAAGCGAAGAAACTATCGCCAGGGCTACTAACTTGCCTCAAGGAATCTATCCAAGAGCAGCGCCGCTACCCAGGTGATCTATCATCATTCTTATGTCGTCAGCTTTCTGGGAGACAGCTAGCAGTATTTAAGTGGCAGGGGAAGCTTCACTGCGGACCATCCAGGCCACACATGCTGCCAGAAGACCTCAACATGGCGGATCGCCCGAAGGCTATCTACACATGGGTGAATGATCATTCAGGGTCTGGCATTGATGCGCTCTGGAAAAATGTCTGCCCAGAAGGCATCGAAGAAAAAGCGAAGTTCGAGTGGTATCATGATCTGCATTGGCTTATCAATGAAGGCTACGTGATTTTCATGAATAATGGATTACTCTTCCCTTCATCAGCATCTAAGAAGCCTGCGGCTAAGAAAGCGGCAAAAAAGACGGCTAAGAAAGTGACTGCGAAAGAAGAGAAGCCTGAGCCAGAGTCTAAGCCTGAGCCAGATTCAGAGTCCACGGAGAAAGCAGAAAATAAACCAGAGGGATAATTTCATCCAACTATGGAAATTCTGATAGGTTTTAACATACTGATCATTATCATAGCGATCTTTGCGTCAGGGAAATTTGCAACCCTAGCGAGATCGAAAGGTTATCCAACAGGCAGAGCTAAGAAATATCCGTATTTCATAGGTGCGGGAGCATTTTTCTTTAATATCCTAGGTCAGACCTTGATGAGTTTTGCACCGAGAAACATGATGACGCTGTTGTTTTTCTGTTGGAGCAGCGTGATGGTATTGGTGCTATGCGCGATCCTTTTAAAAGCCTACAAGAATATGAAAGCTGCACCAGATGCTAAATCAAAACCAGCGAACCAACCTAAGTCAAAGTAAATGATAGCGAGATTAAGAGGAAGAATTTTAGAGTCACTACCTAATAGATTAGTGATTGATGTCAATGGTGTGGGGTATTTGGTGAGTATTCCTTTATCTACCTATGATAAGCTGAACCCGCAAGAGGGCGATAAAGTGGACATTCACACGCATATGCATGTTCGTGAAACGGCACACACGCTCTATGGATTTGCCTCGGATGAGGAAAAGGAATTATTCTTACTCCTGATTGATCGCGTTAGCGGGATTGGTCCAGCCATTGCCATGGCAGTCCTCAGCGGAATGCCTGTGGATCACTTCAAAGCTTGCGTGGTGAACAACGAAGTAGCAGCACTTTCTAAGATCAAAGGCTTAGGAAAGAAAGGTGTAGAGAGAATCATCCTAGAACTTAAAGACAAGATAGGTGTCACCGAGTCTTGGAAAAATGCTTCAGCAGAGGGAGTTTCCAGCGCTGTTAGTGATACTGAACTTGCATTGATCAGCCTAGGTTACAAGCAAGTGGAAGCTAGAAAAGCTGTGAAAGCCGCAGCCGATGCAGACAAAAATGCCGACACCGATGACTTGCTCAGAGCAGCTCTGAGGATGCTAAATTCTTAAATTTATGGGAATGTGGATATAGCTATCTTCGTCTCCTCATGACACCTAAACATGCACCTAGCCCAAGCAGAAGAGAACTTGTTGGTTCAGGGATAGGGGTGTGATTGATGGTTAAATTAGCGGCCGAAAAATCTGGATTTGGAGTTTCCAATGTTGCAAATCCGCCGCCACCAAAATTGACAGTAGCTAATCGGACAGTGAGATTGTCACCAGCTAATGCAGCTTGGACAGGATTCACATCAGTGAATGCAAAGTTAAAGACAGTTCCATCGATCGGGTTCGTAGGAGAAATGGAAACCGATGTATCTACTACCTGCGTTCCACCAGCACTGTAATCGCTTATATTAACGACACCGTCTCCGTTAGATGCAAAAATATCAATTTCAACTGGATTGCTACCAGTATTAGAAAATGTCCCATTTTTTGTTAGATTCAATGTTACTGAGTCTATCGTAGTGGTGTCATCAAGCGCACTGAGATTGAACTCAAGGATTACGTAGCGCACGATTGTGCCTCCTGAGCGGATGAAGTCTGCTGACGCTCCTGTAGTATTCACCGTGGTGCCATAGTTAGCTACATCTCCATCATCACCCACTACGATATTTATCATCGCAGCTTGGGCTGGTATGGCTGTGAGAAAAGAACCTAAAAGAATGTAGCGCAAATGACTTAATGTGTTTTTATAGTTATAAATTTTCATAGCATTTAAAGTAATAAAATATCTGAATAATAAAGTCAAGATTGCATTTATGTATATTTTTAATCCTTAGAAGCTTTCGGGTCTAGAGCATCTCGCAAGCCATCACCTAGGAAGTTTAGTGCGAGCAGAGTGAGAGCAAACACGATGGAGGGAACGATCAGTAACCTTGGTTGCGTTTCCATGTAATTAGCTCCCTCCTGAAGGAGTAGCCCCCAAGAACTGTTAGGAGATTCTACGCCTAGTCCTAGATAGGAAAGTCCTGCTTCTGTGAGAATGAAGCCTGGAATGGTTAACGTGGTGTAAACGATGATAGGTCCTAACAGATTTGGCAGGATTTGCTTAAAGAGGATGTTCTTGTGAGAGAGCCCCAGTGACACCGCGGCTTCCACATATTCTAATTTCTTAGAAGAAAGAACCTGAGATCTGACCACACGAGCCATGGTGTACCAGCCCAGAATACCTATCGCTACGCATAGCGGTAAGTAGTTTACCGTGATATTGATGAGTCCTTCGCCCCAGCCCCAATCATTTTTAAGGAAGCCTACAGACTGCTGTGCCCATGCCTTGATAAATACTGAGAACAAAATAACGATAACGAGAAAGGGGAGTCCATAGAGAACGTCAACGATACGCATGAGGATACTGTCAGTTTTGCCACCCTTGTAACCAGAAATAGCTCCGTAGCAGATTCCTATTGCCATACTGATGAGTGTAGCGAGAAGTCCCACTAGTAGTGACACCTGACCACCGTAAAGAAGTCTTGAGAAAAGATCTCGTCCAGCCTGATCTGTGCCGAGCCAGTGATTCCCACTAGGTCCTTGGAATTTATTAGCTAGACTCTGTTTGTCTGGGTCTTTGAACCAATAGTGCTCAGCCCGGTATGCTTCATCTTTCGGAGCAAATATCTCACCGATAATGGGGATGAGAAATGAGCTTAAAATGATGCCAACAACAATCCACAGGCTAATGAAAGCCATGCGGTTCTTCTTTAGTCTTAGCCAAGCATCTGACCAAAGTGAATTTCCTGATTCTATTTTCATGTGTAGAGTGAAAAATGGTTAAATTATGCGTTTTCTTCCTGCCTTAGACGAGGGTTTAAGAACATTAGAGCAATGTCTGAGGCGATATTTACCACCACGATTAATGTTCCAAATAATAGCACGATACCTTGGAGGAGAAACGGGTCACGGTTCTTCGTGGCGTTAACAAAGTGCTGCCCCATGCCAGGTGCTTGGAAAATTGTTTCCACGATGAATGATCCCGTGATGAGCATTGCGAATGCTGGTCCGATATACGCGATAGAGGGGATCAGACCACCTTTGAGCGCGTGTTTGGTGATGATCATTTGCTGAGGCACTCCTTTTGCTTGTGCAGTGCGGATATAGTCTTGGGAAAGCACATCAAGCATTCCAGCACGGGTAATTCTGGCTAGATAGGCTCCTGTTCCAAGACCAAGGGTGATAGAGGGCAAAACCCAATCGAAGGGATCTCCCCAGCCTGCTACTTTGAGGAAAGGGACATTGCTGCCTATAAATTTAGCGATGAGAGGTCCAATGACAAAAGTTGGGACACTAATACCAATCATGGCTATGAGCATGGTGCTATAGTCAATGTATGAGTTCTTCTTCAGTGCTGAGATAATGCCAGCTGGGATTCCTATGCAAATAGCCACGAACATACCAGTTACTCCTAGCACCACTGAGGTAGGGAATGAATGAGCGATGATCTTACTCACAGGTTGGCCAGTCTTAGTGGATTCCCTGAGGTCGCCTTCGAAGAGTTTTGCAATAGCTATTCGATATTGTGTAGTTACAGGTTTGTCGAAGTCATATTTTTCATTGTATGCTTTTTTGGCTTCTGCGCTCAATTCTTTTTCAGATGTGAGAGCATCACCAGGTAGCTTTCTAACTAAAAAAAACGTAATTGTGAAGAGACAGGCGATGACGACGATGCCCTGAAGCAGTCGATTAATGATGATTTTTAACATGGTAGAATTGGAGAATTGGAGAAATGATTATTCACTGAGATCCATAAACTTATATGGCTGATTTTTCATAATTGAAGGCTTCCAGCCTTTTACAGACTCGTGCAGAAGATAATTACTAGTGTACCAGTAAAGTGGAATGATGGGTAGATCCTTGAGGAAGAGATTCTCAGCCTCAGATAATAACTGCAATCTAAGCTCAGGAGTTGCTGCCGTTTCAGCCTCTTTTAGTTTGGCTTCGAACTCTTCGCTACTCCAGCCTGTTCGGTTATTTCCATCGCCTTTTTTCCACATATCAAGAAAGGTTGTCGGATCTGGGTAATCACCAATCCAGCCTCCAGTCGCGATACCAAAGTTGAATTTTGACATACTGTCGAGGTAAGTTTTCCAGTCTCTCTGCTCGATTTTAACCTTAACCCCAAGATGTGTTTTCCACATAGCCTGAAGAGCCTCTGCAAGCACTTTAGCGGATTCCTGATCCGTTGTTAACAGGGTGATTTCTAGTGAACTAGGATCATCAGCATATTTTGTTTTACTGAAAAATTCTTTGGCTTTAGCAATGTCATATTCAAGAGCTTTCGCTGTTTTGTAATCTCCCATTGGTGGCACCACACCAGTCGCTACTGATTGACCGCCTTTGAGAATGTGCTCAATGATCGATGCGCTATCAATCGAATACGCGAGCGCTTTTCTAAGATTAACATCATCAAAGATGGCTAATTTAGTATTAAATCTGAGGAAATTTGTTCCCAGATAGGTTTCTTGCTTCAGATTTTTAGGGAATTTTTCCTTACTGTACTCGATGAGTTCTGATGCCAGCTTATCCGTAGCATGGAGTTGGTTATTAAAAAACATCCGCGCTTCGGTGTAAGGATTTGCGATAGGAAGATAGCGGACACCTCTGAGCTTCACGTTCGCTGCATCCCAGTATTGTGGGTTGGATTCCACATCGATGCGATAGTTCATCGTCCATTCTTTAAGTTTAAATGGACCATTGCTCACGAGGCTACCAGGCTCAGTCCAGAGATAGTTTTGCACCATCGGATTCCCAAATTTCTCGATCACATGTTTAGGAACTGGATACCAAGTGTAGTGCTTCGTGATATCAGGCAGAAATGGGATGGGTGCTTTCAGTGAAATTTCTAATAATTTAGGAGCAACTGCTCGCACCCCGACACCAGATCTCGACCACATGTCCTTGTCTGCATTTTGAATATAGATTTCAAGTAACTTATCTGATAAACTTGGATTGATGTCTGGAGGCCAGGTAAAAAGTGTTTTGTTTTTTGAAATGGATATGAGTTTGGCTTTAGGCAAATTATTTAGCCCTGATGAGTCATGCATCGCTTTTCTCTGCTTGTCAGACATATCGTCATAGAGTGTTTGTTTGAGTTCTTTAGTATCAATATCACTATCACCACGGAAATTAACATTCTTGACCGATTCCCACACCAGCCCAGATGTCTCAGGCTTGATCAGGTAGAGTTCACGGTGGTTCTTATTATAGTCCTCAGCACCACGGATGAAATAGAGCATGGATGCATACTTAGCTCCAAATTTCGGATGTAGAATGCGATGATAGGAGAACTCAAAGTCACTCGCTGTGAGATCCACACCATCAGACCACTTTGCGTCTGGCTGCAGGTTAAATGTCCATTCCTTGTAATTAGGATCAGATGACCAAGTCGCTGCTACACCAGGCTTAGATGTTGCTGGATCATCAGGGTTTTCAACACAGAGTCCCTCAAATAATGCTCGGATGATATTACTCTCAGTCACACCAGTCACGACCTGTGGGTCCAGACCTTCTGGTTCCGCTGAGTTCCCCAGAATGAGAATTTTCTTCTTAGTAGAATCGGCGAGTGTATCCTCAGACTTACAGTTAGTAAGACAGAAGACGCTAGAGCTAAGAGTGAGCGCCAGAATAGTTTTAGCGATGAGTTGCTTCATGTTGCAGAAGAAATTGGCTTATTTTGGGTCAGCTTGCACACCTTTTTTGTTTTTATTTTGTTTTTTCCAAACGTTGCTTGATCTCTGGTGATTAGATCCCTAATAAATAGGGATGCTTACAGTGAGTTTATGTTTGTGAGCGATTTTTACGATCTATGAAAGCCTATTTTATTCGACGAATGTTGCTGGTGATCCCTACGCTGATAGGGATTACGTTGATGGTGTTTACTATCTCGCGCTTTGCTCCTGGGGGACCTTTTGAGAAGGCTCTGCAGTCAGCGGCTGCGGGTGCGGATGATAAGGGGAGCGGAGATGGAAAAACCGGTAATTTATCCGAGGATGAACTGGAGGATCTGGAAGAGCAGTATGGTCTGGATAAGGGAATCATGGAGGCGTATGCAATGTGGTTGGGGGGCTGGCCTAAAAATAAGTTTGTTTCTAAGAAGGAATTTGGCGGCAAATCTATCTCGGTGGGTGTGGATACAGATCTGCAAGCGCGGTTTGTGCTGAAGGGGAGTGACCGTATTGTTTTATTGGAGCGCAAGAGTAAGGACAGCACGGATGATTACACATTCAAATATGCTGAGGGAGGTGGTGATCCTACCGAAGATGGCTGGGCGGTGAAAATAGAGTCACCCCAAGACCGCAAGGAACGCTGGGCAAGGCGAGAGGGTAAGGAGGCTTCTGAGTGCCCTAATAAATATAGTTATCGGGCGTTAGCTTATAAGGAGAAATTTTCTGGATTGATACAGGGGGATTTAGGTCGTTCTTATAAGTACGGTGATAGTGTTTGGTCATTGATTTTGGGGCGAGTTCCGATTGCGTTGTACTTCGGGGTGCTTTCGACTATTATCATTTATGGCACGTGTATTCCGCTGGGGATAGCTAAGGCGATTGGGCATAAGAGCTGGTTTGATAACTTGAGTTCGATTGCAGTGTTTGTGGGATACTCTATTCCGGGCTATGCTTTGGGTGCGTTGTTAGTTATCTTTGTGGGAGCTAGGATGGGATGGTTTCCTATCTTTGGTTTGACGAGTGATAACTTTGGCGACTTATCATTCTGGGGGCAAGTTAAAGATCTAGTGGCTCATACGGTGTTACCACTGATTTGTTATGTGATTAGTGGATTTGCATTTTTGACGATGATGATGAAGAATAATCTGATGGAGAATTTATCTTCTGATTATGTGCGGACAGCGATGTCAAAAGGCGTGACATTCAAGAAAGCGGTGATTGGTCATGCGTTTAGAAATTCATTCATTCCTATTGCGACTGGACTTGGTGGGTTGATCACGTTATTCATTGGAGGGAGTATGCTGGTGGAGCGGGTGTTTGATATTCAAGGATTTGGGCTACTTCAGTACCAGGCGGTGACGAGCGTGGATATTCCTGTGATTATGGGAACTTTGACGGTGAGCTCATTTTTGATGCTTATAGGTAATATTTTATCAGATTTCATTGTGGCTATGGTTGATCCACGGATTAAATTCAACTAACGATTGTTCTTATTTGTTATGCGTAAATTTGCATGGTTTCTCATTATTAGCTCAGTGATCGCTTCGGTCGCGGAGATGTTGAAGTTAAAATTTCCTACCATAAGCTGGGCGTTTAACTTAGCCCATGAAAAGGCGGGCTTGCACTCTGTGATGGGGGCAGGTGAAGATGCTTGGCGGCTTGCTTGGTTTGGCTACTTTGTTGCTGTGCTTGGAATAGTGGCAGGGCTCTTGATATTAAGTAAACATCAAGAGGGCGGAATGCTGCCTACTACGAAGCGAAGAATTGAGAGGTTCAGAGCAAATCGACGTGGGTTGATTTCCTTGTATATTATTTCGTTTTTTGTGCTTCTGGCTAGTTTAGATCAAGTATTGGTAGGGAAGCGTGCATTGTATGCTAGTTATAATGGGGAATCCTATTTCCCTGCATTCATGCGTAAGGATGTGGCTGGAGAGGACTTTGGTCTTACGGGAGATCTTGAGAAGCAGTCTGTGAATTATCGTGATTTGAAAAAAAGGATTGCGAAGAATAAGGAAGAAGGGACGGTTATCATGCCGCTGGTGCCGTATGATCCCACTGAGGATACGGTGGATGTGCCGGTGGTTCCATTAGAGGAAAAAGATGGGAAGCTGCTGGACACGAGCGGCGAGCCTCTGGATGGGCGAGCGATGACTCTGTATGGCGATAGCGCGGAGAGTATCCATATGAGCTATGTTTATAGGCAAGGAGTCAAAGCAGGTCTAGTCACTGGTAAAACTGAGGAAGGTGTCAAGGTCTATGAAGCCCGTTATAAAGATAATGTGCTGGTTCCTGAGTCTGAAAAATACAGTGGTGAGGAGATGAGTAAGGAGGAGTTTCTTAAATCAGGGAACGATGTTTTGTCTTACATCCATTATCACTCAGCACCTCCTATGCCTAGCCAAGGACACATGCTAGGCACTACGATTCAGGGTTACGATTTGCTAGCTTATCTCTATGGTGGCTTGCAGCTGAATATTAAAGCAGCTGTGCTCTACATCCCTGCCATTTATATTATTGGTGTTTCGATTGGCTTACTGATGGGATATTTTGGTGGGACGTTTGATCTCATTTTACAGAGAATTATTGAAATTTTCTCTACGATTCCGTTTCTCTTCGTGGTGATCATTCTAAGTAGTTTGATTAAACCTGAGAATAGAGGATTATACATGATTCTGGCTATTTTGATCGCTTTTGGCTGGATGGGGATGACTTATCTGATGCGAACTGCGGCACTGAAGGAGAAGGCTAGAGACTATGTGGCAGCGGCTCGTGTTTCTGGGGCTAGCACTTCTCGCGTGCTTTTCAGCCATATTTTACCAAATACAGTGGCTATCCTAGTGACGCTCGTTCCATTTAGTATTTCTGGTATTATTATGTCACTAACCGCGCTCGATTACTTAGGGTTTGGCTTGCCTGGGAAATACGCGACCTGGGGGACATTACTCAAAGATGGACTTGCTAACTATTCTAAGCCGTGGTTGGTAGCTTCGGCTTTCACCGTTCTCGTATCGACTTTGATTCTTGTCACATTTGTGGGTGAGGCGATACGTGATGCATTTGACCCTAAGAAATTTAGCACATACAAATAGAAGCAAATACGATGTTAAAAAGCATATTATCATTTAGTTTAGGATTACTCGCCTTATTGATCAGCTCATGTGGCGATGATGAGGTAGCGGTGAAGCGCAGTTCAGGGTTTGATCACTTTGTGAAAGAGTATAATTTATACATTGCGGACTGGTTAGATAAGCAGGTAACCAGCCTGGAAGCATCACAGAAAAAGGTGGAAGAAGAGATAGCAGGTGAGGCGGACTTAGAGAAAAAAGCGCAGTTAGAGAAGAAGCTGGCGTCTCTCGTAGAAAATAAAAACAACTACATTTTACGGCAGGAAATGGAGGGTTTTTTCTCATTTAAAACTGAGGAAGATATCCCCAAAGACATAGAATGGCAGGACGGTGCAGATGAGCCAGAGATAGGTGACCCAAGAGCGAAGAAAGGCGGGACTCTGAGATACTTTATACCTGACTATCCGCCTACTTTGCGGCCAATTGGACCTAATGCGAATAGCTCATTCAGAGGTAAGGTTTATGATGAGATAGAGCTCAGCCTAGTGGGCTTACACCCGATCACTCAGAAGATCATCCCATCATTAGCTAATGAGTGGGCAGTGAGTGAGGACGGCCGAACGGTGTATTATCGTTTAGACCCAGCAGCTACTTATAGTGACGGAGTGAAGGTGAAGGCGAAGGATTATATGTTTTTTCTATACATTAGGTTATCTGACAACATTAGTGCGCCATTTCAGAAGCAGTATTACCGTGAACAGTTTGCTAATGTGACAGTGTATGGAGACCATTTACTCTCCGTTACGCTGAAGACACCTAAGCCGCTGATGCCTTTCTTCGCAAGTCTATCTCCAGCAGCACCACACTTTTATAATGAGTATGGACCAGATTATGCTGAGCGTTATCAATGGCGGATTCCTCCTACTACTGGTGCTTACACAGTGAAGAAAAAGGACATCCGACCAGGAAGAAGTATCACCCTCTCTCGGGTGAAGGACTGGTGGGCTAAGGATAAAAAATTTAAAAAATACACGTGTAATGTAGATAACATAAAGTATCTGGTCATTGCGGAACAAAACAAGGCATTTGAGTTATTTAAGATTGGCGAGATCGATTACTTCCCACTTGGTCAGCCAGAGTATTGGTATGAGAAAATGGACATCAAACCCTACTTTAATGGTTACATCACGAAATCTCAATTTTACAATGTGTATCCACGTGTTCCACGCGGATTTTACCTCAATGTGCATCAGCCTATCATTAAAGATTTGAATGTTCGCCTGGGGATTTCTCATGCAGTAAATTTTAAGAAAGTGAATACGATACTTTTCCGTGGTGATGGCGAGCGGCTGGAGCACTTTAGTGAAGGGTTCGGGAGATATTCTAATCCTGATATTGAAGCGAATAAGTTCTCTATCAGTAAAGCGCGGGAATACTTTTCCAAAGCTGGCTTCACGAAGCAAAATCAAGACGGGTATCTCATGAATGATAAAGGAAAAGTACTTTCTGTAGAAGTGAACTGGGGAGCGCATCCGCTTATAGATAGTATGATGAATCTACTTGCAGAGGAGGCTAAAAAGGCTGGATTAAAACTGAGCTTAGATAAGCAACAGCCGACTAATGCATTTAGAAAAATGCTTCAGAAACAGCATGTGATGGCATACTCCGGATGGGGAGTGACTCCACCATTTCCTAGATATTACCAGTTCTTCCACTCGATGAATGCATTTGACGAGAAAGGGAACCCTAAGCCTCAGACTAATAATATGAATCTCTATGTGGATCCAGAACTAGATAGCTTAACGGAAAAAGTGCGTGGTGCTAGGACTGAGGATGAAATAGAAAAAGCATCACATCGTGTTCAGCAGATTGTGCATGATCAGGCGTTATTTATACCTGGTTTAAAAACTAGTTACACACGCACGGCTTATTGGCAGTGGCTGAAGTGGCCAAATACCAAGCAATATGAATTTTCTAGTCCCATCGTCTATATCCCCATCGAAAACTATCTCTACTGGATAGATGAGGATGTGAAAAAAGAAACTCTGAAAGCTCGCAGAGAGGGGAAGAAATTTCCTGAGAAAGAATACACCTTTGAACTGTACAGAAATGGCATACCGAGTGTTGAAGAGCTTGAAAACCGTGAACTAAAGAAATTTTAATCAACATGTCATCAGAAAATATACTCGAAGTAAGAGATCTCGTCACAGAATTTAAGACGGACACTGGCTGGTTACGGGCTGTAGATGGTGTGAACTTTAATGTTCCTAAGGGCAAGACGGTAGGAATAGTCGGTGAGTCAGGATGTGGCAAGTCAGTGACCGCTATGTCTATTGTAGATCTACTCCCTAAGCCAATGGGCTGTGTGAATGGTGGTGAGATTGTTTTTAAAGGACGAGATCTCAGAAAAGTTGATCATGATGAATTTTATAAGATTAGAGGTGGTGAAATAGGAGTTATTTTCCAAGAACCTATGACCGCTCTTAATCCTGTGCACAGGGTTGGGAAACAGCTGACCGAGGTGATATTACAACACCGTGATGTGACTAAGGAGGAGGCGTGGCAACGTGCAATAGACATTCTGGATAAAGTGGGGATACCATCGCCTGAAAGACGTGTGAAGGAATATCCGCATCAGCTCTCTGGAGGGATGAGGCAGCGTGTGGTGATAGCAATAGCTCTGGCATGTAAACCTGACCTCGTTATTGCAGATGAGCCAACTACGGCACTGGATGTTACTGTCCAGGCACAGATTTTGGAGCTCATGGAGGATATGCAGAATGAGTTAGGGATGTCTGTGATTTTGATCACGCATGACTTAGGTGTGATAGCGGAGTCATGTGATGAAGTGGTGGTAATGTATGCTGGGCGTGTAGTGGAAAGAGGCAGCGTGATGGACATTTTCACTAAACCAACCCATGCTTACACTCGTGCGCTTTTGTCTTCCATTCCCACATTAGAACATGAACGTAAATCTGAGCTAACAACGATACCTGGAACTGTAGCATCGATCACTGAGTTCGTGACAGGTTGCCGTTTCTGCCAACGCATGGGTAGGGAGGGAGATACTTTGAAAACACGTCCAGATTTCATTGAGGTAGCTCCTAACCATTGGGTTGAGGACTGCCCAGTGTGCAATCACCATAATGAACAAACTAAATCTACTATTTAATCACTAAAAACATGTCAAATCTGTTAGAAGTTGAAAACTTAAAAATGTACTTCCCTGTTAGAGGGGGAGTCACCATGAAGCACGTAGGTGATGTGAAGGCTGTGGATGGCATTTCACTATTTGTGAAACCAGGTGAGACTCTGGGCCTTGTCGGGGAATCTGGCTGTGGAAAATCTACATTAGGGAAATGTCTAGTAAGGCTTTATGATCCTACAGCGGGTAAAATATCGTTTCAAGGGAATGACATCACACATGCTTCAATGGCGAGCTTGCGCCCTGTTAGACGGCATTTTCAGATGATGTTTCAAGATCCAGCAGATTCCTTGAACGCGAGATTTTCTGTGCGGCAGATCATACGTGAGCCGTTAGATATTCAGGGCATTGGAACGCGGAAAGAACGCGAAACGCGAGTATTGGAGTTATTAGAAAAAGTGGGACTTCCAGCTAATGCGGTGAATAAATTTCCTAATGAGTTTTCTGGCGGTCAGCGGCAACGGATAGGAATAGCCCGTGCGATAGCGCTGAATCCTGAGCTACTTGTGCTGGATGAGCCAGTGTCTGCGCTGGATGTATCCGTGCAGTCTCAGGTTCTAAATCTTTTAGTAGAACTTCAGAAAGAGTTAAATATGGCGTATGTATTCATCGCTCATGATTTAGCAGTTGTGAAACATGTTTCGGATCGCGTTGCTGTGATGTACTTGGGTAAAATAGTAGAGCTTGCAGATGCAGATAAAATTTACCGAGATCCAAAACACGCTTATACCAAGGCTCTCTTGTCCGCTATCCCCATGGCAGACCCTACGAGGAAGAAAGAACGTGTCATCCTTCAGGGCGAGATACCATCACCGATCAATCCGCCAGAGGGCAGTGCGTTTGGACACCGTATTGATCATCCGAAGTACGAAGAAACAATCGGTCTGGATATGCCTTTAGTGGAAATTGAAACTGGCCATTGGGTTGCGGCGGATCCTTGTTGTCTCACAGAAGAAGATTATTCTAAAGCGCGTTCGTTAGTCTAAATGAGTGACTCGAAAACACTTTCTGTAACGCGTCTTGTTAGACGAATGCGCAATCTGTTAGAGATTGAGCTGGGTGAATTATGGGTGGAAGGTGAGATTTCTAATCTCCGGAGACAAGCTAGTGGTCATGTGTATTTTACTTTAAAAGATGCAGGTGCGCAGATCAGCTGTGTGCTATTCAAAGGCAACGCTAGGTATGCGAAAGTTCAGCCTGATAATGGAATGCAGGTGAAGCTGTTTGGAGAAATTAGTGTTTATGAGGCTCGTGGATCAGTGCAGCTTATTGTTAGAAAAGTAGAAGCGGCTGGTGAAGGCGAGCTGCAAGCGAAGTTTGATCGACTTAAAACTAAGCTCAAAGATGAAGGCTTATTTGATGAGGATAATAAATTACCCATTCCCAAATTCCCTAAAAAAGTGGGACTCATCACATCAGGTACGGGTGCTGCATTGCAAGACATGCTCAATGTTCTCTCCCGCCGAGCACCATGGGTGCAACCGATTCTTTATCCTGTCCAGGTTCAGGGCAAAGGTGCGGAGAAGGGAATCGCACACGCCATTAATGAATGGTCGAACTGGGACGAAAATGGATTACCAGATGTTGATGTCATCATCATTGGTAGGGGAGGTGGGTCACTCGAAGATCTGTGGAATTTTAATGAAGAAGTGGTGGCGAGGGCGATTTATGATTGTGAAATTCCTATCGTTTCCGCTGTAGGACATGAGATTGATTTCACCATCTCTGACTTTGTAGCTGACATGCGTGCACCCACTCCAAGTGCGGCTGCTGAGCTTGTTGTTCCAGATGGTGAGGCTCTCTCTAACAAATTAGAAAGATTATCAGTCTCGATGAGTCGAATTGTTAGTTCTAAGATTGAGAAACATGATGCCATTCTTCAAGCGATGGGTAGGGGTGCTTTATCGCGTTCGCCTGATCGCGTATTGCGTGAGCCTCTGCAGAGACTAATTTTAGCCAGACGAGATATGGATGATGCCGTTATCCAGTCAGTAAGCTCTAGAGCGAGTAATCTTCAAGAACTTTATTTACGAATGATTGCTCAGAGACCTGAGGCGGTTCTTGATCGTAGGTTTGATAAGCTTAAGAATTTGAAGCAAAAACTTACCTCTGTTGCTGTTGATAAAGTGAATCAGCACGAGACTCATGTCACAGAACTCTCTGCCATGCTCAGAACGTTAGGCCCAGAGAGCGTGTTTGCTCGCGGCTTCTCAGTGACGTTAGACTCAGATGGAAACATCATTAAAGATGCCAAGAAGGTTGCAGTCAACGATACCATCACGACCAAATTCCAAGAAGGCTCGGTGACTAGTAAAGTGACTAAATGAAGAGTCGTAACAAATGCCTTTCCATTTACGCATATTTTGTGCCTATTTTTGCAGGATGTGAGTGACCAACATGTTTTATCTTTCACTACTTAGAAAAGAGATTTATCTAGGGTGTGATCATGAAAAACAATTTCCAAAGTCACGTTGGAGCAGAACATTTGTTATGTAAATTAACACTGACGCTAGCATTCATTCCTGCTCTGTTGTCTGCAGGTGAAGTCGCGGATATTACGGCTAAAAATCTAACCGCTTCTGGAGTTGAGCGAGCTGATTTTCTTCAGCCATTTGGCTCAATCCGGGCTCGATACGATTTAGGTGATACAAATGGCTTCGATAAATCAACATTAGGATCAATCCGCACTAGAGTTGGTCTCATGACTAGAAGTCTTAGTGGATTCAGTCTTCTTGTGGAGGGTGAGAATACTTACATTCTAACAGATCGTGATAAATATCGACCATATCCAGGCTATCCACCATCCAATAGAACTGTCATTGCAGATCCTGAAAATATCCAATTGAACCGAGTTCAACTAAGCTACGAGTCAGAAGCATTCCAAAGTAAACTCACTGTTGGTCGGCAGCTTATTCATTACGGTGATCACAGATTCATTGGTAACGTAGGATGGAGGCAGAATGATCAGACCTATGATGCGATTAGATTTGAAAACTCGTCACTCGATAATCTAAAGTTCAACTATGCCTATCTAGCACAGGTTAATCGTATTTTTGGAGCGAAGGCACCATCTCGTGGATTGCAGAAATGGGATAGCGATAGTCATCTTTTTGAGTTGGAATATTCTGGAATTGAAAATCATAAATTAAAGGTGTTCAGCTACCTGTTAGATTTTTCTAACTCTGCTGCCAACTCATCTAACACTTATGGAATGGAGCTAACCGGATCAAGTGAATCCTGTATTGGAGATCTTCAATATATTTTCACAGCCGCAGTGCAAAAAGATGCCGCAAACAATCCCGTTGATTATCAAGCTTACTATCTCCGCGGACAAGTGGCTGTTAAACGCGATGCTTACCATTTTGGTCTAGGATCTGAAATGATGACAAGTGACGGTAGTGGTAGATTTTTGTTTCCCCTAGGGACGAATCATAAGTTCAACGGATTTGCAGATGCATTTCTCACGACTCCAACTAATGGATTAATTGATACCTATGCATGGATAGGAACCGAGACGTATGGAATAAACCACAAGCTGTCCTTGCATAATTACCAATCTGAAGAACTAAGCTCAAGCATTGGTTGGGAGTTAGATTACGTAGCCAGTAAGCAACTCTGCAAGTCTTCTAAAGGTATTTTGAAACTAGCTCATCTTATGGGCGATAACGGTCAAGCAGACATTACTCGGGCATCAATAGAAATAAATTACTCATTTTAAACCAACAAACACAAACGAACCATAAACTACAATTATTATGAAACATACAAAAAAGCTACTAGGCATAGCTCTACTTACAGCGACAGCCTTGATTCCTGTCTCATGTGAGGATGCAGTAGGTCAGAAGAAATCAGAAGAGAAGACTCCTGCAAAAGAGGTCAATATCCTTGATGAGCCGATCAAAGGAGAAGAAATTGCTATTCTAACAGATGCACCAAAAGTTCCACCACAGATCACGCGTAGGCACCGCACTAAAGTGATTGTGAATATGGAGGTGACTGAGGTTGTGAAGAAAATGGCTGATGGAGTGGACTACACATTCTGGACATTTGGAGGGAGTGTTCCTGGAAAGTTCATCCGTGTCCGTGAGGGAGATCTAGTCGAATTTCATCTTGCGAACCATCCTGACAGTAAAATGCCACATAATATTGACCTTCACGCGGTGACTGGTCCAGGTGGTGGTGCAGCGGCATCATTCACTACGCCGGGACACGAGTCAGTATTTTCATTCACTGCGCTTAACCCTGGAATCTATGTTTATCACTGTGCGACAGCTCCTGTGGGAATGCACATTGCTAACGGAATGTATGGTCTCATTTTAGTAGAGCCCAAGGAAGGCTTACCCAAAGTAGATAAAGAATTCTATGTGATGCAGGGTGATTTCTATACTAAAGGAAAATATGGTGAGGCAGGATTACAGCCATTTAGCATGGAGAAAGCGATCAGAGAAGATGCAGATTATGTTGTATTCAATGGTTCTGTAGGAGCCCTAACAGGTGACAATGCTCTGCAAGCTGAAGTAGGTGACAAGGTGAGACTTTTCGTAGGAAACGGAGGACCAAATTTAGTTTCTTCCTTCCACGTGATCGGTGAGATCTTTGACAATGTCTTCACCGAAGGTGGCTGGGGATCACCAAACAAACATGTGCAGACCACACTTGTACCTGCTGGAGGTAGCGCTGTGTGTGAGTTTACTCTAGACACTGAAGGCACATTTATTTTAGTAGATCACTCTATCTTCCGAGCCTTTAATAAAGGAGCAATCGGAATGATTAAAGCTACTGGAGGAGATGCTGAGCAAAACAAAATAGTCTATTCAGGTAAGACTGATGACCGCATCTATCAACCAGAAGGTGGAGCGATTCAAGAGATAGCTCAGGACTCTAGCAAGCCTGCTCCTGCTGCTACAAAAGAGGAGCGTATTGCCAGAGGAAAAACCAAGTACGTTGCAGTATGCAGTGCATGTCATCAGGCAAACGGAGCTGGTATTCCCGCTGCATTCCCACCACTAGCTAAATCAGATTACCTCAATGGCAGCAAAGAGAAATCCATTAGTGCTGTGGTGCATGGATTATCTGGTGAGGTCACTGTCAATGGCGAGAAATATAACAGCATCATGCCTAGCTTAGGACTCAACGATGAGGATGTGGCGAATGTTCTCACTTATGTTTACAGCATGTGGGGCAACAACGGCTCAGAAGTAACCCCAGATGAAGTTAAAAAAGTACGCGCTATGGACGTGAAAGCTCCTGATGGAGGACACTAAGCATAGTATCAAAATCTAATCCAAACTATAACCATAACGATGAAATCACTTCACATTCACTCAGCATTTTTAATTTACGGCTTATTTATGCTGTTGAGTGTGGAGTTGTTTTCTACTGAAAATTCTACTCAAACGGACACCCTCAATGATGAGATGGCAAAAATCCCTGCTGGATCTTATGTGCCTCTTTACACAACGAATAAAACACCACGTAAAGTGGCTACTTTTCTGCTCGATAAATTACCAGTCACGAATCGACAGTATCTAGCGTTCGTAAAACAGCACCCACGCTGGCAAAAATCAAAAGTTTCTAAGCTATTTGCAGACAAATCTTATCTGAAAAATTGGGATTCTGATTTGAGCCCGGGTAAAAATGTTAGACTCGATGGTCCAGTTACAAATGTTTCATGGTTCGCAGCCAGAGCGTTCGCTAAATTTCACAATAAACGACTGCCTACAGTGGATGAGTGGGAGTATGTAGCACGAGCCAATGAATCTCTAACAGACGCAACCAAAGATGAAAAATACACCCAAGTGATCTTAAATTGGTATGCCGCCAAAGCTCCCAAAACCTTACCTTCAGCCACTACTTTTAAGCCAAACGTCTATGGAATATATGCCATGCATGGATTGATATGGGAGTGGAATGATGACTTTAATAATGCGATGGTAACGGGCGAATCTCGTGGTGATTCTGGGTTAGAGCGAAACCTTTTTTGTGCAGGAGGTGCGGTCAGTTCTACAGATGTTAGAAACTACGCTGCGTTCATGCGCTTTGCATTTCGCTCGTCACTTAAAGGATCCTACACCACCTCTAGCTTAGGATTCCGCTGCGCTAGAGATATAGAAAAATCAACAACTCAATAGAAACATGAAATACAAATCAGTAATAAACATCACTATTCGTTCTAGCATGTTATGCTTCGCATTTCTGAACTCATGTGACAAGAAAGCAGATCAAACAAATAATGAGAAAGCAGAAATTGTTGCCGAGGAAAAAGAGCCGCCTTGCTGCCATGGCGAAGCTCCAAAAGCAGTGGAAGCTAGTGAAGACTCGATTTACCAATTAAAGTCAGATTGGAGAAATGCTCGTGGAAAAGACCAAAAACTCGCTGCTCTAGGTGGACGTGTTCAGGTGCTGACAATGGGTTACTCAACGTGCAAATTTGCGTGTCCTAAACTGCTCGCTGATATGTTGAAAATTAAATCAGAATTACCCGCAGAAATACGGAGTAGAGTGGGATTTACCTTTGTGTCTATAGATCCAGAGGTAGATACACCTGCGAGACTTGCTGAGTATGAAAAAGAGAATGAGCTAAATCCTAAGCACTGGACATTACTCTCAGGTGAAGCTGATGCGGTTCAGGAGCTCGCTGTGGTCTTGGGAGTAAAATACCGCAAGACTACTCCTAAAGATTTCGCGCATTCCAATGTGATTGTTGTGTTAGATAAGAAGGGCAAGATTTTACATCGTCAAGAAGGGCTGAATGGAGACTCATCTGAGACCGTAAAGACTGTCATTGAGGCACAGAAATAGTCGATCTGGCTCATTTCGCTCCGATTATTGCTTGTAACCTCTCTAGGGAATAGGCGTATAATGTAGGTGAGAGTAAACCGATGAGTACAGATATGGAGAGATTAACTAAAAAGGAATGGACGCGGCAACACGCGGCTCATCTGCTCAAGCGTGCTTCATTCTCCGGTTCTAGGCAAGAGATAGAGGAATGTTTTCATATAGGTCTGAAAGCCTCAGTGAATCTTATTCTGAATGGTCGTCAGCCTGGAAGTTCTTCAGCTCCTGTTAGAAAAAGAATTGAGCCTCAGTTTTTAGAAAAGATTCCGACATCACCCAATGAGCAGTCTGACTCAGGAAGGAAGAATGATACGTTTTTTAAACGACATCAGCAGAAGCTCTTTACGCTCCAGTTGCATTGGTTGCAGCGAATGCTAGATGGGGGAGGACCATTGGAAAAAATGGTGCTGTTTTGGCACGGAATGTTGACTAGCTCATACACAAAGGTGCAGTCGGCAGGATTTATGGTTCGTCAGAATCAGTTATTCCGAGAGTTTGCATTTGGAGATTATCGGGAGCTTGTGAAACGTGTCTTGTTAGATCCTGCGATGGTCGTGTATTTAGACATTGATAAAAACAAGCGCATTAATCCGAATGAGAACTTTGCGCGTGAGTTGTTAGAGATGTTCACACTGGGCGAGGGGAATTACCCTTCTAAATTAATCAAAAAAATTGCTCGCGATATCGTAGGACTTAAGCTCAGACGCAGAGAGGATAAACTGCCATATGAAGAGATAGACCTCAAGGGAATGGAGGCAAACTCTGGGTTTGCGGATCAGAAAAAGCGATTATCTAAGTTGATCGATTCAATCTTTGATATGCCAGTTTGTGGAGAGCTTTTGGTCAGACGATTGTGGAAATTTTACGTCAGTGAGGATATAGTTGATGAAGACAGAGTGAAGCTATTGGCTCATAAGCTTAGAAAATCTGAATGGAAAGTTGCTGATGTATTAGAAGATATTTTTCAGAGCAAGGCGTTCTACGATCGATCAGTGATGGGGCAGCAAATTAAATCTCCAGTCCAATTTCTAGTGCAAGCTCACAAAGAAACAGGAGCACCGATAATTCATCCACAGGCGAGTTATTATGCGATGCAGAACTTAGGGCAATCATTATTTAACCCGCCCAATGTGTCAGGTTGGTCGGCTGGGATGACCTGGATCAATGGAACAACGCTCTCAGCTAGGTATGAGTTGTCATCGATAATGAACAGTGTCATGAGAGCTCAGGATGCTTCCGCTAGTAAGCATTTCTATTCCTTATTAAGTAAGAATAGTGACAGCGGGCTTGATGAGTTAATTAAAAATTTTAATGGTACATCGCTTAGTACTGAGAAGACAGACTTATTCACAGCGATGGCTAAGAGAGTAAAGAGTGAAGAACATGTAGAAATTTTTATACTCTACATGATGTGCACCCCAGAATACCAAATGTGTTAGAGAGGATAAACCGATGAACAGAAAGAATGAAATAGCCCGCAGAGAATTTATGAAGACAGGAATGTTAGCCTCATTCAGTCTGCCTTCGTTATTAAGTTTTTCAGCCAATGCTGCTCCCGCTCTTTTACCGAGGATTAGTGCCAAGCATAAGACGCTAGTCATCATTCAGCTGGACGGAGGAAATGACGGACTAAATACGGTCGTCCCTTGGGGAAATAGCAGGTATTATCGGGCTCGCAGAAATATAGCGATCAAGGAAACTGATGTGCTAAAATTTACTGGAGTCAAAGCAGCAGAGGGACTGGGAGTCCATACGGAGATGGATTATTTCACTGAACTTTTCCAAGAGGGAAGCTTAGCAGTGATCAATAATGTTGGTTACGAGCAACCTAACAGATCACATTTTAAATCAGGTGCCATCTGGGAGTCTGGACTCGATGATGCGGTACTTGGTAGTGAAGATGAGATTAGAAATCATACTGGTTGGCTGGGAAGATACTTTGATAAACATTGTGCTGGTGAGAGTAATCTGGTGGGAGCTTATTATGGTAGTAGCCCGCTCGCGATGCGTGGGAATGCCTTCTCAGGAACTAGTATTAGCGATCTTCAGAGCCAGCCATTTGGCTTTATGAAGCTCGGTGAGGAAATGTCCATGCATCCTGCATTCCGCAAGATGCAGGAGGCTGAGAAAAGTCAGAAAGGTGTGTCTGGCAATAAGGTTGATTTTGTGAGAAATGTAGCGGCGGAGACTCAGACATCGACCGATCAGATGAGGAAGTTTCTCGCTGAAGTAAAAGAGCGTGGTGGTGGCTTCCCCAGCACGGGATTAGGAAAGCAACTAGGCATGATTTCAGAACTCATCATGAATGGCGGAGACACCAGAGTGTATCTAGCTAAGATTGGTGGCTTCGATACGCACTCGAATCAGGCTGCGAAACATGCGAAACTATGGAAAGAGATCACCGACGCGCTCCGTGCGTTCATGGGCAGGATGAAAGCATCCGGGCTAGCTAATGACGTTGCAGTGATGACCTACTCAGAGTTTGGTCGCCAGCTCAACGAGAACGGCACGAAAGGCACAGACCACGGAGCAGCAGCACCGATGTTTGTCATCGGAGGAGGGGTGAAAGGGGGAATATTTGGTAAGCCGCCAGCCCTCAAAGGAGACAAGATCACAAACTACGGAGGACTTAGTTATGAGATTGATTTCAGATCCGTTTATAAGTCGATACTGGAGCAATATCTGAAGGTAGAGACTACGGGAATTATCTCAGAAAAATATCCTGCACTGAAGTTATTTTAAAGACAAAAAAACGCAACCTAATTAAAGATTGCGTTTTGAAATTTTGTTTAATCTAAAGAAAGGTTACTTGATGATGCCAGCTTTTTTGAGCGTGACGTATGCGCCATTCTTGTTGATTGTCTTGAGAGCCTTCGCGCTAAGCTTAACTTTCACTGTGCGTCCTAGTTCAGGGACGAAGATGTTTTTAGTGTGAAGGTTTGGTGTTACCTTGCGCTTCACTGTCTTAGTTACGTGGCGTCCAATACCACCCTTTTTCTTTGCAAGACCTGAACGGTGAATCTTGCGTCCTACGCGGACCTTGGAACCTCTAATGCTACATACTCTTGCCATATCTATTAAAATTGTTTGTTAGTTGTGGGGGCGAAGAAATACAGCAACTAGGCAAAAGGTCAAGGGGATTCCACCTTTTAATGACATTTTTTTAACTTTAGTTAGATACTTTTAAGTTTACTTAGGTAAATCAGCCAATTCCTGCCATTTCACGCTGACGTTCCAGCCCACTTTAAGATAGAGCATCTGAAGATTGAGTTTGGCTTGTTGCTTGGCATTATCGATAATTTCTGGACGATTAGCCGCTTTTTCTATCACTGCTTGAGCTTCTTTCATCGCATCATCTACTATTTTTGCCCGGTTCTTAGGGTTTCTCAGCAGAGCAAATCTGACTCCTTTGATCCCGCCGTGCAGTGTGCGCTCGTGATCAACTCTAGCAGAGACTACTTTCGGTAGCGGGAGGGTGATAGTGACGGTTTTTGTCTCTTCGTTTTTATCTGAAATGGTCGCTTGTGAAAGATCGATGGTGATGAGAGCGTCTCCATTGATTGCCCATAGTCCTTCGTAGTCTTTATTTGATCCTTTGAGGATATCCGCTACATAGATTCGGTTTGTCACTAGCTCGGAAAGTGATTCTATTTCCTCTACTGTGGGAGCCATACTGATGACGGTAGAACTCTGCTCATCTACGAAATTCTTCTTCACCCATAAGCCACCAATGGTGAGCAGAGCGATGAGTGCGAGGGGGATGATGAATCTGATTGCTGACATTTGAACAGAGATTATTTAGTATTCTTGTAGTCAGTCCGCATACTTTCCCAGGTGGTGGGGTCTGCGCTTTTATTCAGGTAAGCAAGAGTTCCGAATGCGGATGCTCCAGCAGCAATGACAAATACGATAAACTTCTTTTTACGCGAGTGTTTAGCTCCCACGTAACGCGTGGTTCTTCTGCGGAGTTGATCCTCAGATTCATGGTGAGGTTGTTCGTTTTGTGTATTCATACCTACTACAAGTTACCCCGAAATGAGTGAATAGACAAATCTTATATCGTGACTTGGGTCATCGTTAACCACCTGATGAGTTTGCTAGTGCGGCTAGTGCTGATGGAAGAAAGCTCTTGAATCTGGATTTATCAATCGCTTTCATGTAAGCCTCCTCAGGGGAAACCATTCCTTTTTGAAGCTTATCCCAGATGGCTTCATCCATAAACTGCATGCCCATTTCAGCTCCCTGCGTAATGACATCATTGAGCTTCTGGGTTTTACCTTCACGGATGATAGCGGCTACCGCTGGGGTGGTGAACATGATTTCATTTACCGCCACTCGTCCTACCTTATCACAGCGCTTCATGAGCAGCTGAGCGAGTACTCCCTGGATAGATGCCGCGAGCATGGTGCGCACTTGAGATTGCTGATCCGCAGGGAAAACGTCGATAATACGGTCAATGGTCTTCACCGCGTTGTTGGTGTGGAGAGTTCCGAACACTAGCATTCCTGTCTCCGCTGCCGTGAGCGCGAGTGAAATAGTCTCCAGGTCACGCATCTCTCCCACTAGCACGATCTCTGCATCTTCACGGAGTGAGGCACGGAGACCATCTGCGAAGGAGGCACAGTGGGTGGGAACTTCACGCTGGGTGATGACACATCTTTTGTTTCTGTGGACAAATTCGATAGGTTCCTCAACGGTGATGATGTGCTTACTGTAGTTGTCATTGATGTAGTCAATGATGGCTGCGAGCGTGGTGGACTTACCAGATCCAGTAGGACCTGTCACGAGGACTAGCCCGGCACGAATTGAGGCAAAATTCTTAACTACCTCGGGGATTCCGAGTTGCTCGATGGTAGCAATTTCTGTAGGAATAAGACGGAAGATGGCACCTAGACCAAATTGTTGTTTGTAGAAATTACATCGGAATCTGGATTCCACGTCCATTTCGTATGCGAAGTCAAGGTCTCCTTCTTCGAGGAATCTCTCGTAGTTATCGTCTTCACAAATTCCCATGAGATACTGGTTAATGGTCTCATGGTCCATGACTGGCTCACCCTCGATGGGGGAGACTCCTCCGTGGATACGCATTTTTGGTGGGTAGCCTTCACTGAGGTGGAGGTCTGAGCCGCCTTGTTCGATAAGGATTTTGAATAGTCTGTCGATACTGTTAGACATAGGATAAAGTGGTTAAATAAGGGTAGTTTAAAAGTGGATGAATTATGATTTGAGGAAATCTCTCATGACTGATCTGTCTTCACAGCGGTGAAGTACTTCTTCTGCTGTGACTTGTCCAGATATGTAGAGATCCCGCAGTGACTCGTCCATAGTGGTCATGCCGATGTTTTTACCTGTCTGCATGATGCCTGGGAGCATGAAGGTCTTTCCGTCACGAATGGTGGCGGCTACCGCGGGGCTGTTCACTAGAATTTCTAGTGCTAGGCAGCGACCTGTACCGTCTGCATTTGGCACGAGCTGCTGGGAAATGATGCCGCGCAGAGATTCTGCGACCATGACCCGGATCTGACCTCGTTGGTCGATAGGGAACACGTCAAGAATACGATCCAGAGTACGAGGAGCGTTACCAGTGTGGAGGGTCCCGAGAACTAGGTGACCAGTCTCAGCAGCAGTGATGGCTAGCTGAATGGTTTCTAGGTTTCGCATTTCACCTACTACAATGACGTCTGGGTCCTCACGAAGTGCCGCGCGGAGAGCGCGTGGGAATGACTCAGAGTGCTCACCAATTTCACGTTGGTTAATGTGGCATCCTTGTGGGGTGTGGACGAATTCGATAGGATCCTCAAGACTGAGGATGTGGTCACGTCTATCTTTGTTAATAAAGTCCACCATGCCTGCAAGGGTGGTAGATTTACCAGATCCTACAGAACCTGTAATGAGGATGAGACCATTGTGATAACGAGTGAGGGGAACAAGATATTCTTCGGGAAGCTTGAGGTCTTGCATGGTGCGGATATTGGTATCAATAATACGGAAAACGATACCTTTCCCTAGCCTATGCTGCACTACAGAGCAACGGTAACGAGCAAATTGGTTCTCATAAGAGCAGTCTGCGTCACCTATTCTAGCAAGTTTTTCTTTGCCCTTGTCGTCTAGAAATGAATCTATAAGCACTTCTACTTGTTCATTTGTGAGGTTCTCAGCATCATCCCAGATAGGCTGGAGGTTGCCGTGCCTGCGCCAAGCGGGCGGGAAGCCAGTGGTGAGGTGAATGTCTGACGCTTCATATTCTACAGCCATCTGTAGATAAGTGTCAACGTGATCGTAAAAGTGGTTTTCTGCCATGTATAAGGTGATAAAATTATAAACTACTAACTAGAGACAATATTCTAGCAGATTTGGCACGCAAAAAATGATATTTCTTTCACTAATTATTTACTTTTTAAGTTGCCGATTTGTTTTGTCATTTGCTCCTTCATGTTCTAATTTTTCTAAATCATTGCAGGTTAGTTATTGATGGTCTGAGCTTTTCAGTTGCATGATTTAAGTGATCGTATTTACGATCTGACATAATCGTGAATTTTGGCTTTAATTGCATTATATTCATCTTAATAATGTTTAATATCGTGAATTGAAGTGTTTTTATGCATATTTTCACGATATTGAATTGATTTAAAGTGAATATAGGGTAGTCTGATATAGAAATTATGGCAAATGTAACACAGGTATTGGGTAGGATAAAGAGACTTCAGCAGCGTTATCTAAAGGCGAGTGTGGGTAAAGAGTCCCTTTTGAAGATTATTTATGAGTCAGAGGTGACTGAGCAGGTGTATAACTCGAATGCGATAGAGAATAGTACGTTGACGCTGGATGAGACGGATAAGATCTTACAGAAGATTGATCTGGATCGCTTTATCAGTGAGCGAGAGCTCTTCGAGGCTAAGAATCTCGCGCGGGTGGTGGAGTATATTGATCAGAAGGCGAAGAATGCGGAGCTGACGCTGGATGTGTTGATGCTGATGCATCAGATGCTTATTAGTAATATTCGTGATGACATTGCGGGCAGGTTCCGCAATGACGGTGAATGGGTGCGCGTGGGTGCGCATATAGCAGCTGATCCTAAGGATGTGGTCAGATTGCTTCAGGAAATGGTGATTGAATACAAGCTGAGTAGTGAGGAAAATATCATCAAGCGTATCGCGAGGTTACATCTCACGTTTGAGCATATTCATCCATTTGTAGATGGGAATGGCAGGATCGGCAGAGTGCTGAATAACTACATGCTCATCCGTGACAATCATGTGCCAATTAACATTAAATTTATCGATCGTGCCCAATATTATGATGCATTTAATGCCTTCGATAAGAATGGTGATACAAAAATCATGGAGCAGATTGTGGGCAGAGCACTGAGCAATAGCTACCACAAGCGACTAGCGTATCTTGAAGGGAAGAGCATCATCAAACTCGCAGACTTTGCGAAGCAGAGCAAGCAGTCACACTCTAATCTTCTCAACAAGGCGAACCGCCAGACCATTGAGGCTTTCTGGGAGCGCGGGGTGTGGAAGATAGGGGTGTAAGGAGTCACTCAAAAATAAACTACCCAACTTGACTTGTCTTTTTGCCCATCAACGGTGTTGTCATTTTGCACGAATATCCCGTTCCTAAATAAAACAGCCGCAAGGATTTCTCCGAGCGGCTGTTCTTAAGTATTGTGTTGTTTAGTCTAGCTAATTACGCGTGCTTCTTTTCGAGTGCACCTTTAGCGAGTTCTACGATGGCGTTGAAGGCAGAGATGTCGTTGACTGCGAGGTCAGCGAGGATCTTGCGATCCACATCGATGTTAGCTGCTTTCACACCTTCCATGAAGCGAGAGTAAGTGATCTCCTGCGCACGAGATGCAGCGGAAATACGCTGAATCCAGAGGCGGCGGAATTGTCCCTTACGCTTTTTGCGGTCACGGTATTCGTATTGACGTGCTTTAATAACAGCGTCTTTCGCGTAGCGGTATAGCTTTGAACGGAAACCACGGAAACCCTTAGCACGGAGAAGTACTCTCTTGCGGCGGGCGCGTGATGCCGGACTGTTTGTTGCTCTTGGCATTGTTCTATTTTTCTTTAACAGACTGTTTTTATCCTATCTCCCACAGTCTCGTCTGAAATATTCCAGCTGAGCTGAAAAGGCTGTGTAGAGTCTGCCCGAATCGCGGGCAGGGGCGCTAGGTCAGATGACTAGCGTTTCATGTGTAACTGCATTAGTAAATTACTTGGTCTAGTGACCTTCCTAGAGGAAAGGAAGTGATTCCTTGATTCTTGGAGCATCGGCTTTAGAAGCCAATGTTGCTTTACCTAGAGCGCGCTTACGCTTGGAACTCTTCTTCTGAAGAATGTGGCGCTTGCCCTGCTTTCGGCGGAGTAATTTACCAGTACCAGTTACCTTGAAACGTTTTGCTACTGACTTACGTGTCTTGGCTTTTCCTGATTTTCTGGCCATGGGAGGCGGAAACTAGACAGAACCGATGATAAATCAAGACAAATATAGTTATTTCACTAAAATTAATAAAATTCTCTTCAACAACAGGCTCAGTTTCGTTTACCCTAAATGAATTTGGAATGTGCTTGGAGATTTGCCAGAGGTAAGATTTATTAGCACCCGATGAGCGCAACGGCGACAGATTATGCCATTCTAAAGAAGGCGGATGGAAAGATCCTCTACGGTGAGGGACCCTTCACTGAGATGGAGTCTTGTCCGCAATATGGTGTGGCATTTTATGTGAATGATTTCGCTCTGACTGATCCTAAACCTTGGAAAATACCACATACAGCAAGAGAAATAGAGTCTGTTCCTGGTGAAGAAGGTAATCTGAAAGTTGCATGGGAAGAACTCGCTCCGACTGGCTTTGCGAAGGTGTTTTCTGAGATAAATCAGGCGATCAGCAAAGGTGAAATTGAAAAATCTGTGCCAGTGGCAGCTGAGCAGGGTGAGATTGTTTCTGGAAATCCAAAGAACTTACTAGGATCACTAAATACCTCAGAAAAAGCATTTTTCCCTTACGCATGGGTTCGGGGAGATTCTGGGTTCTGCGGACTGACTCCGGAGGTTTTATTTAATTTACGTAAAGGAAGACTCAACACAATGGCACTGGCAGGGACTGCGATGGCGGATGAGCAGCAGGTGTTCTCAGTGGATGAGAAGGAGATTCGTGAGCATGAGTTCGTGGCACAGACCCTGGTTTCCAAGTTGTCAGACATCGGGATGGTGACTAAGAGTGAACGGAGTATTCTAGATCTGGGCTCACTGGTGCATTTCCATACGCCTATTGAGGTCTTTCTTTATGGAGATAAAAACATCGATGATTTGATAAGAAGACTCCATCCCACGCCAGCACTTGGCCCATTACCCAGAACGCAACAGACGATGGAGGATCTGATCCGCTGGAGAGAAATGTTAGATTGCCCTGCCTATTTTGGTGCTCCGTTCGGAGTGTTTGAGGATGGGATATTTCATGCGGTAGTGACCATTCGTGGGCTTCATTGGGGTGGTGATGAAATTTCTATCCCATCTGGCTGCGGAGTGATAGAGGCATCTCGTCTAGTGAATGAATGGCGTGAACTAGGGCTAAAGCGAGATGCGGTGAAGCGGAGCTTTGGGCTCTGATGAATGTTCCTTGCTCTGAAGTGAAGGGGAATGTATAGTCATCTCATGGACGAGTATGACAGACGACATTTCATAAAGACTTCTATTCCTGGTTTCCTGGGGATTTCGATGGCATTGCCTGCGATTACGGCTTTTGCTACGCGTGCGAATGCGTATCAGGGACGCCTGAAGGCGGATGGTTCTATTAATTGGGACGCGTTTCTCTCTGCTATTGAAATAGAAGCTAAGAAACAGCATCTGGATAGCTGGAATGAGCTGGAGTATGTGAAGCAGGCTTCCGCGATTGCGGCCAGACTGGACTTAAAAGATCCGAGCTTGGCTAAGGCATTTAAGAATGTGAAGGAAAAAGGTGTGGGTAATGGTCGCGTGGATTTTGCTCCGCTAGAGAAGCAGATAGATTATCATGTGACGCTAGTTCAGTTTGAGAAAAATGAGGAGATCTTGCACCATGATCACCCCGAGATGACGGGCGTGCTGCTGTGTGCTACTGGTGAGGTAGAGGTCTGGAATTATGATTTATTTGCCGAGAAAGAGAATAAGAAGGACGTGCTTCTGAAGCAAACAAGCCATGCTATGCTAGCTAAGGGTAAGGTTTCTACGCTGACTGCTAAGGAGAGAAATATTCACCGAGTTGCGGCTAAGGAGTTTACTCAGTTAGTCGATATTTTCGCACCACCGTATGATAAACAACGCATCGCTGACAGCACGTGGTATAATGTTGATCCTGAGGGCTACAAAGGGAAGGATAAGTTGTTTGAGGCTACAAGGATTTAGACTTTTCTCTGGCTAATCGGAACTTCTTTAATTTGACATACTGTTGCATTCGCAAGCTTCCCATTTTGCGTCCATCCTTAAATATGAAATAGGCTACTCTATTCGCCAGAATACCCCATACGATAGCTAATCTATAAGGGGGAGCATTATTTGAATGGAAAAAAGAGGCGTCAACTAGCAACCAATACAAGAATGCAGCTAGTGGAA
Source organism: uncultured Verrucomicrobiales bacterium (assembly GCA_937128235.1). Classification (GTDB taxonomy): domain Bacteria; phylum Verrucomicrobiota; class Verrucomicrobiia; order Verrucomicrobiales; family Akkermansiaceae; genus Rubritalea. Next base: position 56,573 of record CAKZMG010000213.1, on the reverse strand, counting down.
CTGAAAAAGTAATGACCCAAGTCAGTCTTGATTGGAATCTGGCTTTTTTAAATTCACTGTCCGTTACATCTTTTGCAATTTCCATAGATGCAGGGATATTTTCTTTGTTCATGGTGTGATCTAATCTAACAACCTGCTCACGCTGAGGGCTTCTGCGCTGAGGATGGCTTGGAATTTTTGGTAGTCGGTTTCTCTGTCACTGGAGAGGAGGAGATAGGTGTATTTGTCCCAGTGTTCCATTTCTTCTAGGGAGTTTTTCATTCTTGTCTCAATGATCTCGTCACTATCAGTGCCTCTGCCAGTGAGACGGGCGCGGAGTTCTGCCTCAGTTCCAGGCATGACAAATAGCTCCACGAGTGCTTGCTGAATGATCGGGTCATCACAGTTTCTGATCTGCTCCGCACCTTGGACATCGATGTCCATCACGACATCTGTGCCAGCTTCGATGTGGGTGAATACTTCTGATTTGAGTGTTCCATAAAAGTTCCCATGAACTTCTGCGTATTCTAACAGATCGTCATCGCTGATCTTCTGTTTAAATTCATCTGTGCTGAGGAAAAAGTAGTCTGTGCCGTGGACTTCTCCCGGGCGTGGTGCACGGGTGGTGCATGAGGTGGCGTAGCTGGCGAGTCCTGCATCCGCAGCTCTGCGGCATAACGTTGTTTTACCAGATCCGGAAGGTCCAGATACGAGTAGTAGCATTCCTAAGCGAGTTGATGCAGGGGATGATGATTCAGATTTCATACGTGTATGTAAGCATTAAGGGAATTTCTGGCAACCTCATTTATGCCATCTACTTGTTAGAATTTCCATTTTCTTCGTTAGAAAAAGAACCATTATCTTTGGATAGCGGGTCTTTTTCCGCCTTGAAAATGAAAATTTCTCCTACGCATCTGTCATAAAGCAGGTTGCCAGAAGCTCCCTTAACTTAGCATTCTGGCGATGCTTTTGATCTGCTTTCGTCTAATAAAAATAATCGCTGATGAGACGATGACTAGCGCGATGGCGATGTAACCAAACACACCATCCGAAAACCCAATTTTACTACTGTGTGCGATCACTGCACCCATCATGATGCCAAGGGTAAGGATAGCACCGTGGACGGCTGAATTTGGATTTAATAAAAGTCCACATGCTGCGGCTTCCAAAAAGCCAATGACGTATCGACCTGTTGGCTCCATTCCTAGTTTGCTAAATAATGCGACAGATTCTGGATTACCCGTAAGTTTAAAATACGCAGTGGGGATAAATATAGCTGCGATGCTTAACTGAAGAATCCAGCTGATGATGAGTGATGAGCGGTTCATTTTAAATTTATGCGAGGTGAATTTAGAGGTTAGGATTATTGAGCAGTGCCTTGATCTGTCCAGCTAAGGCTGTATCTTCTGGAATGTAGAGTTGATCTATTTTTATATCCTTAGTGTCTCGGATACCAGATGCGGCAAGCATTTCATAGAAATCGTGCTCCAGCCCATGCACATAATTTGCTATACGTTTTGCTTTTTCTTCTACAATGAGTCCTTTCTGAAGTGAAGGATCATGGGTGGTGATGCCTACCGGGCAGGTGTTGTTGCCACAGAGCATCGCCTGAATGCAACCGAGTGAGAGCATGAAGCCACGGGCGGAGTAGATAGCGTCTGCTCCAAGTGCTAAGGCGATGAACTGCCTGCTAGAATTAATAAGTTTACCTGCTGCAATGATCTTGGTTTTATCCCGCACTCCTTCACGAACTAGGATTTTATTCACAGAATAGAGCGCGGGCAAAAGCGGCATTCCGTAGCCATCCATAAATGCCTTAGGTGCTGCTCCTGTGCCGCCTTCAGCGCCATCGACCGCGATGAAATCTGGGAAGATATTCTGAGCTTTCATTTCTAACACCATTTCAAGGAAGTCAGATGTCTTGCCGATACAGAGTTTAATACCCACTGGAATCATAGCGATGTCTTGCACACGTTTAATGAATGCTACTGTGGTTTTCTTACAGACACATTCTATGTGATGGGCAGGGGAGACTACGTCTTTTCCCATAGGCACTCCGCGCAGCTCAGAGATTTCTTTAGTTATTTTTTCTTTGGGTAGTAATCCGCCTTTGCCTGGCTTGGCACCTTGAGAGAGTTTTATTTCTACCATCTTGATAGTGGGCTCTGCGCAGAGTTTTCTTAGCTTATCATCATTGAGTGAGCCGTCATCATTTCTAACGCCAAACTTAGCGGTCCCCATCTGGAAAATCAGCTCGCCACCTTCTGCCATGTGGTATTTTGGAGTTCCTCCTTCGCCAGTGTTCATAGCGATGCCAGCCATGCGGGCACCTCTAGAAAGCGCACGCACTGCCTTCTCTCCGAGTGCTCCATAACTCATCGCGCTGACCATGTATGGCTTAGTGATGGTGTAGCTATTCTCAAGTCCGCGTTCCTCACCAAAAGTGAGTGAGTATGGCTTTATGTCCGCTTTATCTACAGGATACATTGAGTGACGAATTTTCACCTCAGCATTGTCGAAATTTAGCTGCGACCCAAATGCTGAAGCGGCATCGATTCCTTTTGATTTGCGATAAATCTCAGAGCGTTCGATGCGGTTAAATGGACGTTCCTCGGTATCGTTCGCGAAGAGGTATTGCCTCATCTCCGGGCCGATGCTCTCTATGATATAGCGAGCCTGACCGAGGATGCCAAAGTTACGAAGTAAGGTGTGTTTTTTCTGAATGAAGAGGTAGAAAAGGTTTACTAGTGTGAGGAGTAAAAAGGTGACTGTTAGAAAATGAAAATAGAAACTCAGGTAATGTCCGCCTAAGAAGAACAAGACAGCCATAGAGGGGATTGCTAAATTTGCGAATCTAGAAATTTTATGTAGGTCAACGGATCCAGCCATAGATTGATATTGGCAAACTGTGACAAGTGAATCAAGAAGGAAGAAGAATCAAAAAAACCTAGATAAAGGTTGCAATTTCAGTGCTTTGCCCTCAAGGAGGAATTGTTAGAGGTTCAAGAGGAGCTTCTGGAGCCGCTAATTGATAGGTTATCATCTTGGTAAATAAGGTGCAGGTAGATCATGTGCGGCATAATTCCCTACGAAGAATTGAAGGGGAAATAACCGACACATTATTATACTATGAACGATACATCCTTTGAGAGCTTAGGTCTCTCCAAGCCATTACTCGATGCTGTGAACTCACTTGGGTTCGAGCATCCATCACAAATTCAAGAACTCGCTATCCCACGCATTCTCAATGGAGAAGACATCGTGGGTCTCTCTGAGACTGGATCAGGTAAGACTGCCGCATTTACTCTGCCGGCACTCGATATGATCGACCTCCAGACTGCGAAACCACAGGTGCTCATTCTTTCTCCGACTCGTGAACTGTGTGTTCAGGTATGTGAGGAGGTGCAGCGACTTGGTAAACTTTTACCATCAATGAAAGCAGTGCCTGTCTATGGTGGTGCTCCTATAGACCGTCAGATAAAGGGTCTGCGAGGTTCACAAATGGTGGTGGGAACTCCTGGACGCCTGATGGATCATTTGCGTCGTGGCACACTCAGGACAGATGATCTTAAATTAGTGATTCTGGATGAAGCGGACCGCATGCTTGACATGGGATTCCGTGAGGATATGGAAGAGATTCTCGGTCAAATCAGAGGCAAACGCCAAACACTTTTCTTCTCTGCTACGATGAATCGTAATGTAGAGAGACTGATCAAAACGTTCGGCAGAAATCCTGCAACGGTTGAAGTGGAGAGAAAGACTAGGACGGTTGAGGCGATTGATCAGATGTATTATGAAGTGCGTAATCGTTCTAAAGTGGAAGTTCTTTCACGTCTGTTAGATACGATGACTCTTCGCCTGGCAGTGGTTTTCTGTAACACTAAACGCAATGTGGATGAGGTGACGGAATCACTTCTCGCTCGTGGCTATGCAGCGGATCGTCTGCACGGTGATGTGACTCAACAGATGCGTGAGCGCGTGTTGAAGAGATTTCGTGATGGCACGGTTGAGGTTCTGGTGGCTACGGATGTGGCTGCACGCGGATTAGATATTGATGAGGTGGATGCGGTGTTTAACTATGATTTGCCACAAGATTTTGAAGACTACATCCACCGTGTGGGTAGAACTGGTCGTGCCGGGAGAGAAGGTAAGGCGGTGAGCTTTGTGTTTGGGAAAGATGTTTATCGTCTGCAAGGGATCGAGAGATTCACTAGACAGAAAATACGCCGTGAGCGCATCCCTACTGTGGAAGATGTGGAAGGTAAGCGTGCAGATATACTTTTCGAGAGCGTGAAAGAGAAGATCGAAGCTGGTGGATTTAAAGATTACAAACATTATATCGACCGTCTGTTAGAGCAGGGTCACACTGCTACAGATATTGCTTCTGCACTCTTCTCTCAGCTCCGTGACACACAGGGCAGAGAAGGACAGGAAATTCAAGAAGATAGACCTGGTGGCGATAGAGGTAAGAATGATCGCAGGGACAGAAATGACCGCCGCGACCGAGGTGATAGAAACGATAGATTTGAGCGTGGTGGCAGAGGAAGAGAGCGCTCAGAGCGCAGCCATAAACGCGAGGGAGAACGACGTAGAGATCCAGAGCTGAAGGAAGGCATGACTCAGTTGTTCATAGGTCTGGGAAGTAAGCTAGGAGTGAATCCTGGTGAGATCGCTGGGATGATTTACTCAGAGTGCAGCATTAAAAATGGCTCACTAGGACGCATCCGTATGTTCCCTAAGCATTGCCTAGTGCAAGTACAGGACAGTGATGCGGACAATATTTGCAAAGACCTTAAACGAGCAAAACTCAGAGGGAAAACCTTCGCTACATATCGCGATAGGGATTTGTAGGTTGAAACTTGTGGTTGTAAGATGGAGGTTTTTTAGGCTAGTATGTGTTTATGTTAGAAATCCCACAGCTTGGTGAGACTCTGAAGGAGACTAGATCTCGCTGCCCTGAATGCCTGAAGGAGTGCGAGGGGCGGGTGTGGAAGAGTGAGGGTGAGAAGAGTAAGGTATATCTGAGTAGATCGTGTCCTGAGCATGGGGATACTACGGTGTGCATTGCTTCTGACGCTAGGTTTTACTGGCTATCTAAGGGGAGTGATGATGGTGGCTGTGGAGTGGGGTGTGCCTGCTCAGCCGATCCGCTGGGAATGGATGGGACATTGGGTAAAAATGCTCTAGCTGCGGTAGGTGAAGATGCAGGAAAACAGCCTGAGGAGGTGATGGAGGTTTTGTCCACTTGCTTGGCGTTGATAGAGATAGTGGATTCTTGTAATTTATCATGCCCCACGTGCTTTGCTGCATCTCCTGTGGGAGTGGGAGCTAAGCTGGATGCGAAGCCACTGGAGGACATTATTATGCGGGTGAAAGGGGTATTGAAGAGGAAAGGAAATATTGAGATATTACAGTTGTCTGGTGGTGAACCTAGCTTGCATCCAGATTTATTAGAGTTGTTAGATTGGATCGATGGAGAGCCGCGGATTGATTATTGTTTACTTAATACGAATGGGGTAATGCTGGCAAAGGACGATAATTTTCTAACAGAAATAGGGAAACGAGCGAGGAGGGGAAATTTCCAGCTCTATTTGCAGTTTGACGGCCTTCAGGATGCGGGACAGAAGGAACTGCGAGGCGCGGATCTACGTAAGCTGAAGAAAGAGGTGATGAATAGGTGTGAGAGGGAGCAGATACCTGTGACTCTGGCAACTACGGTGAATGAGGATAATTTAAGTCATTTGTGGGAAATTGTTGAGTTTGGGCTGGAGTATGCAGTGTGCCGTGGAGTAGCGATGCAACCAATGTTTCTGAGTGGGAGGAATCCTGAAAATGATGATACAAGAACTCCAGTGAGGCGTCTGAATACGGCTGATATTATTATTGGTTGTGTAGAGCAGAGTGATAAGATGCTCAGGTATGAGGACTTCACACCATTGCCATGCGGAGACCCGAACTGTGCAACGATTGGCTATCTGCTGAGAACGCCATTAGGGGTGAAGAGTATTTCTGAGTTTATTGACTTTAGCCAGTTGCAAGGTTTTTTGAGGGATAAGGTGCGTTATGAGTTGTCTGATTTGCAGAGCTGTGGCTGCGAGAACACTGAGCTGGGCGAGTTACTGCATCAATTTGAGATGAAGGAAGAGCATGCGTTTCGGTTGTTCATTAAGCCATTTATGGATGCTTGGACATGGGATCAGGACAGGATAGACCGCTGCTGCACACATGTGATCCGTCCCGATGGAAAGCTTGATTCTTTTTGTCGATATTATTCTGGTTTCCCAGATACTTTTTCAAATCTTAAGAGCTAGCTAATGAAGGATCATTTTCAGTTATTCCCAGGTGGTGATTCTGGCTACGGGAATGCTTTGTATGCAGTTTTTGTGGTGGTAAGCATTCTAGTTAGTCTTCGGTATTGGCTTAGGTCGTCTAAGGGAGATGAGCGTTTGGTGGTGATTTATTTTGGTGCGCTGGCGGGGGCATTTGTGGGGGCTAAGCTTGCATACATGATAGCGGAGGGCTGGCTACATACAGGAGAGGGAGCGTGGAGACACTGGGTGGTGGGGAAATCTATCACTGGAGCTTTGCTAGGTGGTTTTGTAATGGTGGAGTTGGTAAAAAAGCTTGTTCGTTATAGTAAGCCTACTGGTGATCGATTTGCGCTGATTATTCCTGTAGGAGTGATTGTAGGGAGGTTGGGGTGCATGTCTCATGGTTGCTGTGGTGGAGTTCTGTTAGAGTCTGGTGTTAGCTGGCCAGCTGTGTCTGTTGAGATAGCATTTAATGTTGTGATTTGGGGAGTTTGTTACAGTTTGTATCGTCGGGGGATTCTGTTAAACCAGTTATTTCATGTGTATTTGATTTCTTATGGAGGATTTCGGTTTGTGCATGAATTTATGCGCTTGAATCCGAGGATTCTGTTAGGTTTGTCTGGTTATCAATGGATTTCGGTTTGCATGATAGTGGTGGGAATTGTTGCGTTTTCGAAAAGAATGCGGCAGAGTAATGCATCTTCTTTTTAATCTTTAGAAGCTAAACACTATGGAGTCTGGACAAAATCAAGAGCGAGATAGAGAGCAGGAGCGAAGGCAGTCACCGTATCAGTCACCTAAGACTAATCCATCGAATGGTCAGAGGGAGAAGCTGCGAAGTGCTGAGGGATGGACGAGCAGAAAATTGTGTATTGTTACGCTTACTCCAATGATGGCATGTTTATTCTGTGGGATGGTGATGTTTTTGAGCGTGAATGCTTTCTTTCTGCTAGCACTTTTAGTTCCCTTGCTGGCACTCATTGTAGCTGTCTTAACGGCAGTTAATTCCCACAGATCAACAGGAGGGTCTTTTTTGTTGTATTTACTGATGTGGGTTATTGTACATGCAGCATTGTTGGGATTAGGATTTGTAGGTTGTTCATTCATGGTGAGAGGTGTTAACTGGTTACATTAATGAATGCTTGAGTCTGTTGTGCTGTTTAGTTTAGTCTAACAGCATGGAGATTCCTTGGCAGAAAATTTTACCGCATGGTGGGCGAGCATTTATCGGTGGGGGAGCTTGTGTTCCTTTCGCGCTTATCAATGATTTGCTAAGCCATGCAGATGATTTTAAGGATGTAGAGCTGTGCCATGTGCATACGATCGGTGAAACGCCTTGGATTGATCCTAAATACAAGGGTTCATTCCGGACGAATTCATTTTTCATGTCACGCTCTATTCGTGAAGCTGTAGAGACTGGACAGGCAGACTACACGCCATCGCCGAGCTCTGATATACCAAGATTATTCACACGTGGAGTATTGCCGCTAGATGTAGCTATTATTCAAGTCAGTGAGCCTGATAAAGATGGGATGGTTTCCTTGGGGCTCAGTGCAGATGTTATTTGCACAGCAGTGAAGTGTGCGAAATACGTGGTGGCTCAGATTAACAAGAAGCTCCCTAGAACTAGTGGAGACACTGTCATTTCGCTGAAGAAAATTCATTACAGTATTGAGAAATCAGCCGCACCAGCAGTCCAGGATAAATGGATTTATGAAGATAAGCATAAAAAAGCGGCAGAGTACGCAGCGCAGTTGATCGAGGATGGATCTACCATTCAGGCAAGCATGGGGAATAGCCCGCAAGCAGTTCTCAATATGCTGCATAAACACAAGCATTTAGGTATTCATACAGGTTGTTTCACCAATGCGATGATGCGTCTGATGAAAAAAGGAGCGGTGGATAATTCTCTGAAAAGTTATCAGCAAGGAGTGGCTGTCGCATCACATTGCCTCGGCTCAAGGGAGCTATATAAATTCGTTAATGAGAATCTTGATATAGAACTTCATGGGAGTGAGTGGACGAATGATCCTAACAGAATTGGCAGACTAAAGAAAATGGTAGCTATCAATGGAGCGCGTGAGATTGATCTAACAGGACAAGTTGTTAGAGATTCCCGAGGGCATCATTTCTATGGGGGAATAGGTGCCACACAGGACTTTATCCGCGGAGCATCAGTGAGCAAAGGTGGACTTCCTATCATCGTGCTCACATCTACCAATGATGCTGAGGACCAATCTCGTATTGTAACAGGGCTGACAGCGGGTAGTGGTGTCTGCACATCCCGAGGTGATGTGCACTACGTAGTGACCGAATACGGAGTCGCAAACCTCGTGGGGCAGTCGATCCGGCAGAGGGCACTCAGGTTAGTAGAAATAGCGCATCCTAAGTTCAGAGAAAAATTGTTAGAGGGAGCACGTGGGCAAGGGTGGATTCCTAAGACGTTTGGATTTATGCCTACAAATGTCCATTCAGAGAAAGAGGAGATCGATAACAAGAAAGTGGAATTTGGGGGAGTGAACTATATTGTGAGACCTATCCAGCCGAGTGATCTTAGGTCACTACAAGAGTTCTTCTATGCTCAAGATCAGGAGACTATTCGCCTGCGATACGGGCACGCTAAGCCAGATCTAGATGAAATGTCTGCTTATAATTTATCCAGTATATCCCAAGACAAAGATCTTGCATTAGGTATCTTTTATCGTAGTCAATACCGTGAGGTTCTGCGTGCTACCGGAAGATTTTATCAAGATCAAAATGGTGAGAGTGCTGAGGTGTCATTCTTGGTTCATGAGAAAACTCGGAGGTGGGGGATGGGTAATTATTTACTCGGGGAAATGGCTAAGATAGCGACGGATAGAGGAATTAAGAAATTCTGGGCGAGCGTCCTAAAAGAGAATAGATCAATGGCTACCTTATTCCTTAAAATGGGAGCAGAAAAGCAATCTCATTTTGGGGATGATAGTGATGAGTATTGGATGAATACTAAGAGCGTGATTAAGAAATCCAAGCAGATAGCATCGAGTAGAAAAAGCCACAGAGGCACTGAGAGCGATGATACTAAGCGTAAGAAAAAACTAGATAAACTAGGGATCTATAAATCTGAAAAAATGCTGGAGCATGACACGGGCAGCATGCATCCGGAATCCATAGAGAGATATCAATCTGTTCTGGATATGCTGAAGTCCTCACGATTTAGGCATGATAAACTGAAAGGAAGGAACGCGACTGTGAGTGAATTTCTGCTCGCTCATAGTCCCGAGTATCATGATCTGGCAAAGTATGATATTGAAAACTTCGCTGAGACACTTCGGACAGGTGATACTGCGGTGTGTGATGCTTCTTATGAGGTAGTGCAGGCAGCCACTGGTGCGGTTCTGAATGCGGTGGATCAAATAGCAGGCACGGATACAGGTGCGAGAGGAAAAAGGAGTAGAGCATTCTGTGCCATTCGCCCACCTGGACATCATGCCACAGCAACTCAGGGTATGGGTTTCTGTATCTTCAATCACGCAGCCATCGCGGCTCGCTACGTGCAAAAAACTTACCTCTACAAACGTGTGGCAATCCTAGACTGGGATGTGCATCATGGAAACGGAACTCAGGATATTTTCTATGAGGATGGATCTGTATTTTATTTTTCGACTCATCAAGAAGGAATCTTTCCCCATAGTGGTATGGCGAGTGAGAAAGGAAAAGGCAAGGGCAGGGGAACCACGCTAAACATTCCTTTAAAAGCGGGTGCTGGTGATGATGAAATTTTAGCTGCATGGGGGAAGCCCCTGCATGATCAACTGAAGAAATTTAAACCAGATCTGATTATCATCTCGGCTGGATTCGATGCTGCTGCTGCGGACCCACTTGCTGATCTGAAGGTCACTCCAGATGGCTTTTCAAAACTCACCAAACTGGTCAGAGAATATGCGGATGAGTTCTGTGACGGTAAAATTCTATCACTATTAGAGGGTGGATATGATGTTCAGAGTCTAGCTACGTGTGTGAAATCTCATCTCCGAGCGATGGAGTAAATTTCTTTTTTTGGCTGTTCTATTTCTGATAATTTGCCATCATAAGTCATGTCAATTTTTGCCCTTTTTCGCACTCCGTATTTATTCATCATTTCTTTGATCGTTTTTCAAAGTGCTGTCGCTGAGATCAAAAACATTGAGCCTCTGACTGCTAATGCGGATCTGTGGATATCTAATTTAGATGAGCTAGAGGAAAGGTTTCCTGATATTTATTGGAAAAACACCAATAAGAAGAATGTGTATCGCTATTCAAAAAATGGAATGAATTTCTGGGGGCAACCATTGAGTGGATTGAAGTTAGAGGTCAATGCTGAGAATCAATTGGTTCAGGCATTGTTTCTTGAAGTAATAAATAAAGAGCAATCGGCAAAGTTGTCTGATGCTGATTTCCGTAATGCAGTGAATAACTGGCGCAAAATTATAAGCGATAGATTAGACAAAAAAAGTAAAGAGATGCCGAGTCTCGAAATAGGAGCAAATAACTATTCTCGGATCGCGTGGAATGGTAATCATTCTACGATTGTTCTAGCGGTAATTTCTGACAAAAAAGAAAAGTGGGTTGAGCTAATTTGTTATGAACGCGAGTATGGAATAAGCAGATTATTACTGGAAGGAAAGCTGGAAATCGCGCAAGAAGAGGTAGAAGTGGATGACAGCCCGACAGAGCTAAGTGGACGCAAAACAAGTCTAGCAAGCACACGAAATCTCCAGAAAAAATACAAAATAGAAGAGAATTTTGATGCGGGTTGGCCGAAGCTGGTGAAGACAGACTCGCCAGAGATAATCATCGTCAAAGAAAGTGAAGAGGAAAAGAAATTTATTTATCATAGTCCTAACTATGAATTCATTAGTGATGTGAAAATTTCAAAAACAATCATCAAGAACTTCTCTACTTTATTTGAGTCCACACGCCTCTATTGTCAACAAATGCCCATCTCAATGGTGCGCGCTCACATGCCAGAAAATACGGTGAAATACAAGATTCTACTTTTCGGAACAAAGGCATCCTATTTCCGAAACGGAGGACCTCCTGGTTCTGCCGGAGTTTACATGCCGGGTTCGGGTGTGATCATGGTTCCATTGTCTGGGCTAGGGGTGAAAAAGGTAGGCAGTAGCTATATGTTTGACTACAAGGTCAGCAATAAAACCCTCCCTCATGAGATCACACATCAACTCACGAACATTGAGTATTTCAATCCCGGCGCGCGAGGTTGGTTCTCTGAAGGTCTTGCCGAGTATGTGGCAGCTACCTCATACAGAGGTGGTAAATTTATGGTGAATGGAAACCTAAACGATATCAGAAGTTATGTGACTGAGGGGTCTAGAAAAGATGGCAGGGGACGTTACCTTGGGAAGGAAATATCAGCACCCGACATTAAGCAATATATGTTGATGAGCTATGGTCAGTTTACAGCCAACGGAAATTTCAACTACGGACTAGGAGCACTAATCACCTATTATTTTCTACACATGGAAAATGATGGTGATCGGAAGAATATCAATGCCTTTCTTGATGCCTTAAATAACGGTAAACGTGGGGAGGATGCTCTAAAAGTTCTGCTTGCTGGAAGATCCTATAATCAGCTTGAAGAAGATATATCAAAAGCGTGGAGATCTCGTAGCGTCAAAATAAAGTTTAGATAAGATAGCTAAGCAGTCTAATCTATGACTTGGTTTAAATCCATTGTTTTACCATTCTTGTTCAGCTTGGCTTCAGTAGCGGTGCTAAGTGCGCACGTTGTTGAACAATTTTATGCTGAACATGATCTAGATAGGGGAGTTATTATTGTGAATTTTGATGTGGCTTATGCCATGCCAGAAGTGAGAGATTTGGAATTCGCTCCCCAGCCATCAAGAGAGTGGTTAGTAGCACAGAGCGATGAGAGGCACGCAATTCTGAGAAAAGAGGCGGATATTTATCTTAGAGAATATATCCAATTTGAGTCAGATGGAGAAGTGATAGACTTCGCGATAAAATTTCCTGACTTCGCGGCTAGTCCATATGAGTTTCCCAAACTGCTTAACGGTGGAGCCTATTATAATGTGGAGTTGATTCCTTTTTCAAAGGTTGGATCATTAAGAATACGTGTGAAAGAAGGTGAGTTTCCTAAGCTCGTTATCGCGCATAAAGTTATGGAAGAACTTCGATTTCAATCATTAGAGCCATCTGAAATGTTAGAGTTAGAGATCGCACCTATTGAGAGTAGAGGGCAAGCAAACGTAGAGGTAAGTTTATCAACATGGCAATTATTGGTGCTAGGTTTCCGTCATGTGATACCAGATGGGCTTGATCATGTGCTATTCATCATAGGCATGTGTCTGATGGCTAGCACTGTGAAGCAACTCCTCTGGCAGTCCTTAGTTTTTACTTTGTCACACACTCTCAGCATGGGTTTGGTAGTGTCACAGATATTTCCTGTCTACTCTTACTCTGTCTCTGGTTATATCGAAGCTATTATTGCTATTAGTATAACTTTCATTGCTGTTGAGAGTTTGTTTATGAAAACCGATTTGAGATGGCGGTGTCTGCTGATAGCTCTGTTTGGATTTGTACATGGTCTCGGTTTTGCAGGAAGCCTAGGGAGCACATTGCAATTTCTCAGCGCAGATCATTGGCTTATTCCATTGGTGCTAGCAAATGTTGGTATAGAAATAGCCCAAGCACTACTTGTGATTGGTTGTTTTAGTTTATTGCTCTACTTGAGGCAAGCGAGGTCAGAAAAAGAGTTTAACTATGTTAGAATCACGACTGCTTTGGTCATTGCTAGCTTTGGAGTAGTGTGGTTCTTTAACAGGCTCTTTTAAAACGATCACAGGTTGGTACGTTTATTGCTAGACATCATTGTTATGGAGCGATCAATTAATAAAATGGCAATAGTGATAGGAATTCTCTTTTTAGGAACGATGAGTGCTTATGCGCAAGACGCAGTGAGAGAGGAGGCTGTAGCAGACTCTGGTGATACAGCCTGGATGCTAACCTCATCAATACTGGTGCTAATGATGTGTTTGCCTGGCTTAGCACTGTTTTATGGAGGCTTAGTGCGAGGCAAGAATGTGTTGAGTTTGTTTGTTCAATGTTTCGCGATGGCTGGACTTATGAGCATTATCTGGATGGTGTTCGGCTATGCTGTGGCAAATGGTGAAAGCCTACGAGGAATAATCGGATGGAGTTCTGATAAGCTTTTTCTTAATCATTTATTTAATCATGAAACAGGTACAACAGGTATAGCTCTGCTCAGTGGATCAATTCCAGAAAGTGTCTTCGTAATGTTTCAGATGACCTTTATTATCATCGCGCCAGCGATTGTGGTGGGAGCCTTCGCTGAGCGGATGAAATTCAAAGCAGTGATTATTTTTACCACCATCTGGACTATCTTTTCTTATCTCCCAATGTGGCATATGGCTTGGGGTGGAGGACTATTTCACCACTGGGGAGCAATTGATTTCGCAGGTGGAAACGTGGTTCACATCAATGCGGGTATAGCAGGTCTCGTAGCATGTATAATGATAGGCAAGCGACAAGGCTTCCCTGGACCAAGCCTCGTTCCGCACAACGTGCCATTCGTAGCCATAGGAGCAGCATTGCTCTGGGTTGGTTGGTTCGGATTCAATGCTGGGAGTGCTGGAGTAGCTGATAGCACCGCTGGCATGGCGATGCTTGTCACTCAGATCGCAGCCGCAGCTGGCATCATTACATGGGCTATAGCAGAATACATGGTAGTGAAGAAAGTTACCGCAGTGGGGCTCGCCACTGGAGCTGTGGCAGGACTAGTTGCCATCACCCCCGCAGCAGGTACTACAGATGTCATGGGAGCGTTAGCGATAGGTGGTATCTCAGGTGTGGTCTGCTTTTTGGGAGCGACTAAGTTGAAACATAAATTTAACTACGACGACAGCCTCGATGTTTTCGGAGTGCATGGTATTGGAGGAATCGTTGGTGCGTTACTCTCAGGAATATTCATCCGTGAAGGTGCTGGAGATCCGGGATTCTTACAGTTTTGGATACAAGCTAAAAGTGTGATAGTGACGATCCTATGGTCAGGTGCTGTTTCAGTGGCAGCAATATATATAGCAAAAGCTATCTGTGGAGGATTAAGAGTGTCGGAAGATATGGAGCACACTGGGCTGAATCTCTCAGAACACGGTGAAGAGGCTTATAATACTGATTCATAAGATTACCCACCTATACCGAGCATACTGCTTGAGCTATTCTAAAAGTACTTGCTTTTTAAAGAATTATGCTGAGCATTAGCTTATGAAATTTAAATACATTTCTGGTTTAATTGCCTCTCTCACAGTGCTGTCTCTGCAGAGTTTACTTTATGCTCAAGCTAAGCACCAGCCCACGGCTAAACCTAAACTTAACCCAGCATCTGCCAAATCTACTGTTCGGGAGAAGGCGCCTACTTTTGATCCAGAGCTCTACAAGCTGATCAAAATGCTCAGCCCTGAGGAAAGTATTGCTAAGATAAAACTTCCCGAAGGATACTCGCTAGAACCAGTTCTCACTGAGCCATACATTACTGAGCCTGTAGCCTGTGTCTTTGATGGAAATGGGCGGATGTATGTAGTAGAGATGAACACCTATATGCAAGATGCAGATGCAACGGGAGAGTTCGAGCACACGAGCAGAATTTCTATGCATGAAGATACTAATGGTGATGGAAAATATGATAAACATAGCGTCTTCATTGATAATCTTTTGCTACCTAGAATGGTGCTTCCGCTTGAGGATAGCATTGTGGTAGGTATTACCAATACACTCGATCTATTTCTCTACAAAGACACAGATGGCGATGGAGTAGCTGATAAGAAATCTCTCTACTATAAAGGTGGGCCGCGCGGTGGAAACATGGAGCACCAGCCTAGTGGTCTTATTTGGTCAATGGATAACTGGGCCTACACGACCTACACACCCAAGCGCTATAAAATGGGTCCGGAGAAGCTTATAAAAACCGAGATCACTGGTATTAATCAAGGTCAGTGGGGGCTTACTCAGGACAACTATGGTAAGCCGTGGTTTGTGAATGCGGGAGGAGAAGTAGGACCTGTTAATTATCAGCATCCTATTGTCTATGGTATGTCTCGCCACTTCAAAAATCAGGAAGAACCAGGCTTTAAAAAAGTATTTCCCATCTGCCCACAACTAGATGTGCAAGGTGGACCTAGACGTCTCAAGCCCCTTAAAGGGGGAGAAGGTATGGTGCTAAATCATTTCACGGCTACTTGTGGTCAGGATATCTTCCGTGGAGACCGACTCCCCGCAGATCTGCAAGGAGATCTCCTGTTTGCAGAACCTGTAGGGAGACTGATTCGCCGCACTAAAGTGGAAGTGAAAGATGGGGTTACATTCCTAAGAAATGCCTGCCCGGAGAGCGAATTTATCCGCTCAACTGATCCAAATTTTCGCCCAGTCAACATGGTCACAGCACCTGACGGGACTCTCTACATCGTGGATATGTATCGTGGAATTATCCAAGAAGGAAACTGGACGCGGCCTAAGTCATACCTCAGAAGCATCATTGATAAATATGGCTTTGATAAGAACATTCAACACGGGAGAATATATCGTCTCGTGCACAAGGACCACAAGCGCGGACCTAAGCCAAATATGATTAGAGCTAGCTCTGAGGAATTAGTGAAACACCTGAGTCACCCAAACGGATGGTGGAGAGATACTGCTCAGAAAATTCTTGTTCTGCGTGGAGATAAATCAGTAGTGGACAAGTTAACTGTTCTAGCTAAAGGAGATGCTCAAGGCGAAAATCATCTTGCACAGATTCATGCTCTTTGGACACTTGAAGGCACAGGAGCACTCAAGGTTGGACATATTGAAACCGCGCTTAAAGACAAGCACCCACAAGTCCGCCGGGCTGCTATCCGAACAGCTGAGTCATTGATTAAAGATAAAGATGCTTCGTCCGAGACTCTCATCACGGCGATTACAAATCAACTCACTGACCCTGATCCCGAGGTTGCGATGCAGGTCATTCTCAGTGCTCAGCATTTGAAGTTAAAAAATAGACAAGAGATTTTAGATAAAGCGGAAACTGAAATAAAATCAATCGGTGTACAACAAACACTCAATGGCTTTGTGAAATTAGGTAGCTTGAATCATCTTACTAAAGATCAAAGAATCCAACACAAACGTGGCAAAGTAATCTACCGGCAACTCTGTTCATCCTGTCATGGTGAAAATGGTAAAGGTGTAAAAGCTGGTGGCACCATGATGGCTCCTCCTCTTGCTGGCTCAGCATCTGTGAATGGTCACCGTGACCAGTTCATCAACATCGTTCTGCATGGTCTCGAAGGTCCCGTTAACGGAAAGAATTATACTGCTCCGATGGTCTCTATGAAATCCCAGAGTGATCAATGGATAGCTGATGTAGTTAGCTACATCAGAAACGATCTAGGCAACCGAGCTAGCTTTGTAAGCAAGGAAGATGTGGCTGCTGTTAGAAAAGAAACTAAGAACAGAACAACACCATGGACGCTCGTTGAACTTAGTAAAATAGTTCCCAAGGCACTCGAAACAAAGCAGTGGAAAGTGACCGCAAGCCACAATAACAAAGCGGCAAAATTTGCGATCGATGGAAATAAGAAAAAACGCTACACCTCCGGCACTCAGCAGAAGCCAGGAATGTGGTATCAGATAGAGTTCCCTGAAGCAGTGGAACTCAAAACTGTTAGATTAGATACAGCTGGTAGTCCTAATGATTTCCCAGCCGAGTATATAGCAGAAATTTCTAACGATGGAAAGATATGGCAAACGGTTCAGAAAGCCATCAAAGGTGATTACTTCATCACGGAGATTAATTGTGATGCGAAGAAAGCGAAGTTCTTCCGGATCACGACCAAGGCAGGCAATAAACGCAACTATTGGTCAATCCACGATATCAAAGCCTACGTAAATTAGCTCACCAAAGAGTGTTAAAAAAATTACATAATTTCATTTGTAAACTGTTCCTTGTTAAACACTCGGAACTGTTCTGGCTCTTCTCCTAGTCCGATGTATCTCGCTGGAATATTGAGTTCTTGATAGATGGATACGATGATGCCTCCCTTACCAGAACCATCTAGTTTAGTGACGACTAGTCCGTCTAACTCGATGGCTTTGTTAAATTCTTTTGCCTGCTGAAGAGCGTTTGAGCCCGTAGTCGCATCCACGACAATGAGCTTAGTGTGTGGAGCACTCTCGTCTTGTTTGCCAATGGTGCGCTCTAACTTAGCGAGCTCTTCCATAAGGTTATGCCTCGTGTGGAGCCTTCCTGCAGTATCACAGATCAGGAAATCGATACCTTGCGTGATACATGCTTGGTGAGCGGTGTAGCAGACCGACGATGGATCTGCATTTGGTGCACCCTTTGTAATAGGGATAGCTAGGCGGTCTGCCCAGACCTGTAGTTGCTCTACCGCGGCAGCACGGAAGGTGTCAGCCGCGGCTACCATCACACTGTATCCTTGTGCTTTCAAATGATGCGCAAGTTTCGCAGTTGAAGTCGTCTTACCAGTACCATTCACACCCACCATCACAATGACGTGGGGCTTACCGTCTTCGCGTGGCTTTAGAGAAGCCATATCTTCAGGCAAAATGCTCGCAATGTGTTTCTTGGTGGTAGTGACCACATCATCAGCACTGATCTTTCGCCCCATATCCTGGAGTTCATCAATGATTGTCATCGAAAGTCTAGCACCCAAGTCTGCTGAAATAAGATCCGCTTCCAGCTCGTCCCAATCAATCTCCGCAGTATTGGTGATCTTGTTAATTAACTTTTTAAAGAATCCTGCCATGACTTATATTGGAATAAAATTTATACTGCATTAAGCTCCAGTGAGGAAGTTGATGACATCGCCATCCTTTACCTCGTAGTCCTTACCTTCTGCTCGGAGCACCCCTGCATCACGCGCTGCTGCTACGGTTTTGTGTTTCACGTAGTCATCATAGTGGATGACTTCAGCACGGATGAACTGCTTCTCAAAATCTGTATGAATCACTCCAGCAGCAGCAGGTGCTTTATCGCCAGCTGTGATGGTCCACGCACGTGTCTCTTGCACGCCTGTAGTTAGGTATGTGCGGAGACCTAGTAAGTGATACACTCCCTTGATCAGCTCGGATGCTCCAGAGTCTGCTATACCCATATCGGTTAGAAATTCCTTAGCTTCATCAGGAGACAACTCAGAGAGTTCTTCCTCGATCTGGGCTGAGAGGACCACTGCTTCAGCACCTTGAGTCTCAGCTGCATACTTGCGGACCTTTGCCACCATATCATGACCATCCGGATTTTCTAATGCGTCTGCGAGTTCATCTTCAGAGACATTACAAGCGAAGATAGATTTTTTAGAGGAAAGCAGGAAGAAGTCTTTCACAAGAGTTTGCTCTTCATCAGACATTTCTAGGGTGAGTGCTGGCTTGCCTTCATTGAGATGGGGAAGAAGCCTTTCGATAAGCGTTACTTCTGCTTTAGATTCCTTGTCACCACTCTTGGCTTTCTTAGAGCGAGACTGAAGACGCTTGTCCATGGCAGAAATGTCAGCCAAGATGAGCTCAGAATTTATAATCTCAATATCACGTAGAGGATCTACACTGCCTAACTCATGGATGATGTCATCATTTTCAAAACAACGAATCACCTGAACAATGGCGTCCACCTCACGGATTGTTGCTAGGAATTTATTACCCAGACCAGCACCTTCAGATGCGCCTTCTACCAGACCTGCAATATCTACGAACTCGATCGCAGTCGGGATCAGCTTCTTAGAGCCAGAGAGCTCGCTGAGCACAGCAATGCGTTCGTCTGGCACACTGACGACGCCAACATTTGGATCGATGGTGCAAAATGGGTAGTTAGCCGCCTCCGCCTTACGGGTGCGAGTCACTGCGTTAAAAAGGGTTGATTTCCCTACATTTGGTAATCCTACTATTCCTGCCTGGAGCATGCGCGAGAGGCTAGTAGAGAAATGCTCAGATGCAAGCCATTTCAATCATTATGTGGCAACAGCAATACAGATTGTAATCTATGCGGATTCAACCTTAGTTAGTTCCTTCATTACCTTCAGCTTCATGAGGAAGGAGCGGAGCAGGCACTTTTTCAGAAAATACAGCGAGATCACCTCTTCTTTTAACACCTTTTCTAGGGTCAACAAATGTAAAAATATAGTGTCTAGAATTATCTCTGCTCACTAGTGCGCCTGAAGGGAGTCTTTCAACTATGCTACCAGACTTCAGAAAGATTTCATAGGGGATTGCGCCATACTTATCTTTCTTCAGATCACTCACATATTTGTGTGTAAATGGTCTGAGATTGATCAATTCTAAGCCACCAAATTTAATAACCATATTGAATGGTGATGAATTATAAACAAGGCAGCTATTGGAACCGAATCGTTCAGGGCTAATGTTAAAAACTTTGACTAATGGCTTAGCCCATCCCTCAAGCTCTTTGTGATTCTTCACAATAGTCACGAGTGAGTGACTTGCCGCAACTTGCGATGGAGCTGATGCGTAGGGTTCCAGCTTATATTTAGGCTTACCTCCATCTTCTGCGGGGATCACTCTTCGCTTGAAGAGGCTTAGAGTCTCTTTTGCAGGAAGTTTCACTTCGGGTGAAAATGAATTTAATCCTAAAGAGAATCGAGACAATTTGTCTTTGCTTCCGCTGTTTTTAGCGTAGAGCTGATAGGGGACATATTCATTTTCCTTGCCCGCTATTTCGATAGGGACACCTGCCGGTATAGTTTCTTCTATTTCTTGCCCATCAGGCCCTTCCATCTTTATTTTATATTGCTTGGTAGAACGTTTGAATTTAGCGGTTCTCCTTGCACCGATAGCTATCGCCTTGATCAGTTGCTTAGGCTTCTCTTTACGTTGACCCTGGGCTAGGGAGGTGCAGGGGAAAAGTACGATGAGAGAGAGAAAATATAGGGAAATTTTAGACATGATAAGTGTATGAATTAGAAATGTTTCTATTTTTCAGTCAACCATTTAAATCCAACTACTTTGAATTTTCTACCAAACTTTTTATTAATATCAGATGTCAAATCATCGTATTTAGTTTCCGGTGAATCAGTTGGATCCACATACTGAGCGGAACGTTGGACAATGATTTCACAGACAGCGGTAGCAACTACGAGACCATTATCGCCTTTGGCCTCACCATACGCTCTAATTTTAAAAGTATCAGATCTAGCTGTGAGATTAGCCCCGATAGTCTGGAGAATCTTACCCTGGGACAAGTGACCAGCGGCACCACTGAAAAGTTCAGTTGGTTGGTTTCCTTGGTCGGCAGTAGGATTCCCAAATGCCGCAGCTGATATTTTAGAAATATCATATTCTGCCTGATAGTCTTTTAGATTTGAGTTGATATCAGACTCCAAGATGGCGACATCAATTGCTCCTGCATAACTCATCTTCTCTTCATCAGTCTGAGTTCTGGGATCCTTGTTGGGAGTGGCGGTGTTAATAAGTCTTCTATTCACAAAATCAGCAACACCTATGAATGGAGCTCTTTTTTTAACCTGTGCTACGATAGCTTCTGCTAATGTGGTTGCTTCCGCTTCAGTAAGTGTTCTGTATCCATTCCACGTCCCATTGTCTACAGAGCTAGTACCACCTTTTACTGCGCCTTCAGTAGATTCAAGCAAACCAGGGTAAGGAGTCTCTTTTGGAGATGCTGATGAGCCACTATTCATATCTACACCAGCATTCATCATAAGAATTGCTTTCCATGCTAAAACACTTGTAGAATTTACATTAAGGTGACCTTTGAGTTTAATGTATTCTGCTATTCTGTCGGCAGCATTCTCCATGACCTCCTCAGAGAGGACGAGTCTAGGGTTCTTAAACTTGCTCCCGCTACTTGAAGAATCATCATATGTTGAGAGGAAGTAAGTATCCCAGAGCGCATGATTCGTTTCAAATCTGATGTCATAAGCAGAATATTGATTGGCAGGATCAATTGTTGCGTCCCACCAAGTAGCGTGTGTACCTACTCTGCCATTATGATAACTGTTCTGCCAAGTAGTCTGATATTCAGAAGAGTCTAGAGCGGTTTGTCCTCTAGGAGTATTTCTAGGGGCAATACTTTCTCCAATGATAATAGATGGCTGATCAAAAGCTTGCGTGAGTGGTGCAGACCGGAATTGAGCAATAGAGAAAAATTCAGATTCCCTCGAAGGAACATCAAAAAGTGGCATTTCTATACCATTACCTTGGCTGCCCAGAAGAGGTGAGAACTTATACTTACCATTTCTGTAGGATGGCTTCATGAATGCAGATGTATAATCCGGTTGTTCCTGGTTATCAGGCGTGTATGGACCAAATGCATATTCATGCAGTACTGTTTGCACTGCAAAAATGTGGTCAAGTGGCGTGCGATGATGAATACCTGCACGTAGATTGTAATTGTTTATGATCGCTTCTTTCCAAAAGCCATTAGGAGCATTGATTACGTTTGCTGAAGCTTCATCTGGATTTTTCATCCGGAATCCTAGCATCGTCCTGTTTACCGGATTTACAGAAGTAGAGTTGTTGATGTCACCTAGTGGGAGAGTTTTGTTAATATCTCTCCATTTACCTTCGTTTCCTCTTCTCCAATTCTGAGCATCTAAGGTGTGAACGATAGGGTAGTCAGCATTAGCTCTTATACTCCCATAGTTTGAGTGTCTTTGTCCTTTTGTGTCTATTCTCAACCTAGCCGAAGTACTGTCTTCGTATCCTACATGATAGCCATTTTTCCAATAGCGTTGGACTGTATAAGTCCCATCGCCTTTGGCTCTGTTGTACTTTGGGCTACCTCCGATAGCTTTAGAAAAAGCATGTCTGCTATCTGGCGAGACCGTTGCACTGAGAACATTATTAGAGAGGTCTGCATTGAGCCATCCTAGCTCCACCAGTTCTTGCTTGGGCGTGTAGACTAGCGCTTCACCTGGGGCTATGTCAATTGGATCAAGATAGAATCCTAAGTAGCCGTTTCTTGCTGCAGCAGGGTCTCCAGCAGAAGAACCCCAGTAGGGTGAGGTCAATCCGTAAACATTTCTTTGCCCATCACCATTTTGATCTGGAACTTCAAGTCGGAAATATAGTCTGCGGTTGATTTGAACAAAGTAATCTGCCGCCTTAATCGTGACGTTATGCGGATTGTAAAGAGTGACTCTAGGGTAGAAAAGCATAGTGAGACCAGAAGGGCTACTAGTATCTGTCACTACAGATATATAAACACTAAATTCTGTTATGTAAGGGTGGATCGGAGTCTTGATGAAATTATCATAGCTCGGGTAACTTTGCTGTCTACCACTCCCCATGATAGGTGGACGTGGATCCATTTTCCTATTACCATCCATGTGTTGACCGAGGTTAGCATAGTCACGTAGGATTCCAAATTTAGGTGAAAACTCACTGAACCTTGATCTAGTAGTGCTAAGGAGAGGGGATGAGTCCGAGAGGATCGTTCCACCAGCTGCGTTTTTAAGTGAACCAGAAGCGGGGTTACCTTTTTGATTGAGGTAAGGAGTAAGATCTATTTTTAATCCTGAACGGACAGTGTCTACCATAAGTGCTTCAGCTGGAATATCTAGATCATGAACATATTTTTCCAATAACTGGCGCATAGCATTTGAGTTAGCCGCTTCAATCATTCCTTGATTCAAGGTAAGGTTTTTAAACTCTTTTTCTTTACTTGTTACACTAGCTGTTTTGGTGAGGTGATCAAATGAGCCTTGGGTTTCAGATAGTCTATCGTATGGGCGATGAGAACCAGTATAAAGTATAGAATGACCTTTGTCTGTGTCATCTATATTACTGCCAGCATTAGGATTAAACTGATAGATAGGAGCAGTTTGCCCTAAATCTTTAACATGAAAAGCATAGGCTCCACTTTCAGTATCTACTTTAGGAACATAAACATTATCTATATCGTTTGCCGCTGTGATGATTTGCACTTGGTCTTGATGCGCCTTCAAAGCCTCATCCTTATCATTTGGCACTGTGCCACTCACGAGAAACTTTAAAACTTCATCTTTATGGTTGTATCCACCACTTCCTGTTTCACCTCTCTTATCTACTAAATATCCACCTTTAGAATCTTCAGTGTAAATGAGAGACTCATTGTTATTCCCGTGCGTAGTCTTATAGACTCCTACCCAATGAGGATTAGCGACTCCATCAATGTCTATAGTGTCAGGATTTGAGTCATAGATTGCCGCGTTTGCGCTAACTCTCTGATCAGGTCCCATGTATTCCTGTAGTTGACCTAGAGCAATGATAGCCGCCATGCGCGCATTTGCTTCCGCTATATTTCGGCTATCTACCGCAGAGCTGGTCCTGGTTATCACTGAGGAAAAAGTCAGCATCGAAATGCTGATCATCATCAGCAATGACATAATCATGATTGTTGAAATGAGCGCAAACCCTTTTTGATTAATAACTTGCTTTAGATTTCTAGGTTTATAAGTGTTTTTCATAATACTCAATTACAGTATATACAATGTATTGCAACTTGAGTCCTGCGTAAAGCGAAAAAACTTCATTATTGCGATGTCAAATTAGGAATACGTAGAATAAGCAATTAAGTTTCAAATTTAATCTAAAGGGAGCTTCTGGCAACCTGCTTTATGACAGATACGCAGGAAAAATTTTCATTTTCAAGACGGAAAAAGACCCGCTATCCAAAGATAATGGTTCTTTTTCTAACGAAGAAAATAGAAATTTTAATAAGTAGATGGCATAAATGAGGTTGCCAGAAGTTCCCTAAATATGCAGATCAAGTTTTGAGTCACAAATTAGCGACATGATTAACTTGCTCTGCAAAAGTTTGAAGACTTGTTAGGTCAATGATTTTAAGAGAGAATCAAGCATGATTTTTGATAAGAATACTGTGCGTAAAATAGTGGCTGAGGTGGGGGAGTTTCAGATGAAATACTTTAGATCAATGGAAAGTGACTCGACTGAGGTAAAATCTCTCAGAGAAACAGTTTCCTTTGTGGACGTAGAGTCTGAGAAGATGCTGCTAAATGGATTAATGCCTTTAGTTGCTGGCGCGGGTTTCTACGGTGAGGAAAGTGGGAAGTCTGGAGCGCAGGATCTAGTCTGGATTGTTGATCCTCTCGATGGAACGACTAATTTCTTAAGCGGGCTGGATCAGTTTTCTATCTCAGTCGCACTCGTGGAAAATGGAAAGTCAATATACGGCATCATCTACAAGCCATTTAGTAAAGAAATCTACGAAGCTGAATCTGGAAGTGGAGTTCATTATAATGGCGAGCCTCACACAACACGATTAGTGAGCGATCCATCCGAAGCACTTTTCATGACTGGTTTTCCTTACCGATCTCCAGCAAGAGCAGAGGGATTCTTTAAGACTGCCGCGAAAGTGCTTAATTTGGGGCGAGGCATCCGTAGATCAGGAAGTGCCGCACTGGATGTGGCTCAGCTTAGTCTAGGGTGGATACAGGGTTTCTGGGAAACAGATCTTCAGCCTTATGACATTGCCGCTGGATTAGTCATGATGAAAGAAAATGGCATCATTGTGACAAATGAAAATGGTGAAGACTATAATATGTTTACCGATACTCTTATGGTAGCAGCTCAGCCCTCAGTTCATGCCGATCTGTTAGATTGTGTTAGATCGGGGTATTTGTAATATCAGAATTTCTCCATGAAGCTCTTAGGGAACATAGTTTGCATTATCGTTCTGGTAGCCATCGCGTGGTTGATCGGTCACTTGCTGAGTGATGTGATTCAGCTGAACCGCGACTACCGCCTTTGCTGTATGATGGCTGCGGTAATCCTAAGCATCCTCGTAGTTGTTCCCCAGATCATATTCTGGGGAAGCTGGAGAGACTACGCCAACCTATGCTTCGGTCAAAGCACGATCATTTTCGGTTTCATCTTTTTTGTGTTAGCGATGATAGGGAAATTTTAACTTCAGCGAACCGATCACTTGTTTTTCTTCAGCGCATTATCGAACCAATTCCCACCTAACTGATTATTGTTAGATTGCGGTTTCTGGTTATGATTCTGTCTCTGATGAGGTCTGTTAGATGATCTGTTTTGACCACCTCTGTTAGATGAACTGCTAGAGTTTGATTGAGTCTCTGGGTTTGCTTTCATTGAGAGCCCAATTCTATTTCTCTGAAGATCTAGCTCAGTTACCGTGACTTGGACTTTCTGCCCCACCTTGACTACTTCTGCTGGGTCTTGGATGTAGTGATCTGCAAGCTGGGAAATATGAACGAGTCCATCCTGATGCACTCCCACGTCCACGAAGGCACCGAAGTTGGTGACGTTGGTGACGATACCTGGGAGCTTCATTCCTTTTTCCAGGTCTGAGGGCTTGTCCACTCCATCCGCAAAACTGAATAACTCAAACTGCTTTCTTGGGTCGCGTCCTGGCTTGGAGAGTTCTTCAAAAATATCTTTGAGCGTGGGGAGACCTACTTCCTCTGAGACGTAGTTTTGAAGATTTATCTTCTTTCTAGCAGCTTCACTTTTAAGTAAGTCTTCAATGGTGCAGCCAGCATCACTCGCCATTTTTTCTACCAGTGCGTAGCGCTCTGGGTGCACGGATGAGGCATCTAGCGGATGTTTAGCTCCACGGATGCGGAGGAATCCCGCGGCTTGCTCAAAGGCTTTATCACCAAGTCGGGGCACTTTTTTAAGCTCAGATCTGGAGGTGAATGGTCCGTTTTCATTTCTGTAAACGATGAGGTTAGCAGCGATGGAAGCATTTAATCCTGAGACATAGGATAGGAGTTGTTTTGAGGCGGTATTGACTTCTACACCCACTCCATTTACACAGGAAATGACGGTGTCATCGAGGCTACTCTTGAGGGAATTTTGATCCACATCATGCTGATACTGACCTACTCCGATGGACTTAGGATCTAGCTTCACTAACTCTGAAAGCGGGTCCATGAGTCTGCGCCCGATGGATACTGCACCGCGCACGGTGACGTCCTTGTCTGGGAATTCCTCACGCGCTACCTCACTCGCTGAGTAGATAGATGCACCAGACTCATTCACGATGACGATGGGGATAGAGGATGGCAATTTAGCGAGTTTCACCGCGCCTTCCGCTTCGCGTGATGCGGTGCCATTTCCGATGGCGATGGCTTCGATCTGGAACTGCTCCACAAGCTTACGTAGCTGCGCGATGGACTCTTTTGCTTGTCCCACGCTCATGGTGAGATGGAGCACACAATCGTAGAGCAGCGTGCCTTGAGCATCTAGCACCACGGTCTTACAGCCAGTTCTAAATGCTGGATCGATAGCCAATGTGCGTTTCTGCCCGAGTGGGGATGCGAGTAAGAGTTCACGGAGATTTTCTGCAAAGACACGCACTGCTTCAGCGTCTGCATCTTTCTTAGTCTGCATTCTAAATTCTGTCTCAAGTGAGAGCGAGAGTAATCGCTTATAACAATCTGTTAGAGCGAGTTCGAGTTGGTCATTGAGAGGTGATGCAGGGAGAAATCTGTCTCTTAGAGCATTGAGCGCGGTCTCTTCATCGGCAGAAATTCTCATAAACAAGAAGCCTTCTTTCTCACCGCGACGCATGGCTAGCAGTCTGTGAGAGGGGACATCACGCAGCGGCTCAGACCACTCGAAGTAGTCTTTAAATTTCTGCGCAGCTGGATCTTCCGCCTTGGACATCAGCACACGGGATGAAATAGTGCCGGTCTTCTGAATAATCCCACGTATCTCAGACTTCGCTTCAGCGTCATCTGCAAACCTCTCAGCGAGAATATCGCGCGCTCCAGCAAGAGCATCTTCTGGAGTAGGCACTGCCACATCTTTGTCATCATTCACCACTACGTATTGTTTAATCACCATTTCTGGATCAGTTTCGTTCTCCCAGATAAGATCAGCCAGAGGTTCCAGACCTCGGTCTTTTGCCATCGTTGCGCGGGTGCGGCGTTTGGGGCGGAAGGGAGCGAACACATCTTCTAAACGCGTCAAGGTCTCTGCATCGCCTACTTTTTTCTTTAGCTCAGTAGTGAGCAGCTTCCTTTCATCGAGACTCTTAATAATAGCGGCACGTCTCCGCTCCAGATCTCCGAGTTGCTGTATTCTGTCACGTATTTGAGTGATGGCTACTTCATCGAGTAGTCCGGTGGCTTCCTTGCGATAGCGTGATATAAATGGCACGGTGGCACCTTCTGCGAGAAGTTTAGCGGTAGCAGCAACTTGCTGATCTCGAACTCCTAACTCCTTCGCTATTTTAGCGGTGAAGTCTAGCGGTGATGGCTGGGCAGGGGACGAAATGATTGGGACTGGAGGATGGATAGTTTCTGATGTCATACAGGTGTGATCCTCTGTAATTTCTACGAAGAGAAAAGCCAGAACTTCACACTTCCTTAGAGTTAGTTCTCAGAGTATTAAAATTTCAAAAATACCACACTCCGATCTCTTAAATAAGACAGCGACACACCTAATTCTAAGATTTATGAATCAGCTCTATTGATTGTTGGCTAGACTTGAAATTAGAGTTCTTCGATAGAAATTACTCTTGAGGCTTCTCTAACAGATCCTCTGGCATCTCCTCGTCTTCTTCATCATCATTAACAGGCGGCTTAGCATTGGGGTCATAAGGTATCCATTTCTCTACGAAATGGGTGCTCTTCATGGTAGATGAATTGATTCCAGTCGCCGTATCCAGACGTTTAATCTGCTCTGGATCTATCGGTAGTTCTAACGGACGGTGTAGGAGGTAATAATGAGTTGCTTTACCTTCTTTAGCGAGCCAGATCTCTGGATTTAAACCATAAAAATTCTTTGCCTGAGAGCGCTTGATAAGCTCTAGCCCGAACGCATTAGCATCCTGGAGTGATTTGAATGACTGAATAAATACGTATTCTTCAAGTAGATTAATCCGATCACGAAGTTGCTTGGTGATATCTTCAGAGAGGTGAAGCACATGCGTATTGAAGTCTGTTTCAGTGTCCACTTTGAGCACTAAATAAATACTTTCTGCATCAGAATGCACTTGGATAATTGCCTGCTGAACAGGCTCCAGAGTAATGAGATCCATAGGAATCTTGAGTCCTTTAAGAATTTCATTGCTCACGATAACCAGCTTTTTATCGAGCACGATTTTACCATTATTCCAGCTTAGCCTATTGACCCACTCCCGCTTTTCAGCTGGCATGAGCGGTAGGTGGTAACTTGTAAGCACAGTAGAAAGTAGCACCGTTTTGTTCTGCTTTTCTATCGACTTTGTGATCTTTGGCTGAGTGTTCGGGTTGTTGTGATTGGCATCGATCGAGTAGAGGATGTCTGAAATGATGGTGGAGTTAATGATCGAACCATCTTGTTTTGAATACTCGTTAAACTTCTTAACCTCACGCCATTCATAGTAGCTACCCTGGTTATCCGTATCAGTCACGAAGGTGGCATAGAATTTTTCGTTCGATCCGAGATAAGTCTCGTTCGTCTTATTCGCCCAGTCAGGGGTCGCTAAAACAGTGAGACATGAGATGAGCCAGATTATTAGCAATTTCATAATGTGAACAGTTTGCCTCGATTATTTCCATTAATCAAGTTATAAATGTTTCTTAACTAAACACGCCGCGATGTCCGATTCCTACAAACCAGTCTCTAAATATTACGATTTGCTCAGTAAATGCTATAGTCTTGGGCAGATTCCGAGGTGTAGGAATGCTTTTACGAGCAACATTACCGCAGATGCTTCCGTGTGTTTTGTAGGTGCTGGGCATGGAACTGAGGCTATCCTCGCCGCTGAGCAGGGAGCGCAAGTCACCGTGGTGGATGTTTCACAGAGTATGCTGGGCGAATTTCAAAAGAATTTAGATAAAGCTTCAGACAGCACAAGACAAAGAGTCACGATTATCCTAGATGACATCACTCAAGTCCTAGAGCGTTATGATATAGTGGTGAGTAATTTTTTCTTAAATGTATTTCCTGAACCACAGATGCTGAAAATGTTGGACGCTCTGTTAGAAAAATGTAATGCGAGCGGATGCTTAGTGATCGGTGATTTCATCTATCAATCTGAGAGGAACGGACTGATTAGATTACTCCAAAAGCTAAATTGGTTCTTCGCACTCAAAGTGTTCCGTCTGTTTGTGAGAAATGCGCAACACCCCATTTATAACTATCAGCCACATCTACAAGAGCGAGGCTGGGAGCAGCTAGAAACTAGACATTTTGGAGTGCTAGGGGTAAGTTTTTACGAATCTGCCAAATATGCGAGACACACTAAATGACGTATTTTCAGAAAGTGTCTTGAGTGGTGAGGAGATGCTGTTTAGGTTCTAACAAATGAGAAAGCAATTAGAGTGATCTCATTTCAAACACGATGAGTGAGACTACGGATACAGAAGTAAAATGGATGCTAAAAGATTCCCCAGAGACCGCGATCACGGATCATGCTGGTGTTCCTGCTATCCTGCTGCATCTCTTAGCTCAGAGAGGAGTCCAGGATTCTGACGATATTGATTATTTCTTAAATCCGAAGCTGCAAAACCTCTCCGACCCATACGATCTACCTAATATGAAGGCTGCTGTTGAGCGGATATTTCAAGCCGTAGATGAGGATCAGAGAATCTTAATCTATGGTGACTATGATGTGGATGGAGTGACGAGTGTGACGTTAATGCTCCGTGTGCTTTCTGCCTATGGTCTAAATGCCAGCTACTTCATTCCTAAGCGGGGTGAGGAGGGGTATGGACTCAGTGAGCTCGCTATCGAGCGGATGTTAGAGATAGAAAATAATAACCCAGAAAAGGGTGGAGTGGATCTGGTGATCACGGTGGACTGTGGCACCGCATCGTTGCATGAGATAGAAATTTTAAATCAAAAGGGGATCGATGTCATCGTGGTGGATCACCATGAAATGAGCGAAGAAGGTAGCCCGGATTGTGTGGCGGTGGTGAATCCTAAGTTAGGAGATGATCATCATTACCTGTGCGCTGCAGGAGTGGTTTTCAAGCTTGCTCATGCGCTTTTGAAAGAACGGATGATCGAGAATTTCGACCTCAAAGAATGCCTGGATCTGGTTGCAGTTGCGACCATTTCAGACATCGTTCCATTGGTGTCTGAGAACAGGTTATTAGTACGTCACGGACTGAGGAAATTACCCCAAACTAGTAACTACGGTCTGAAAGCTCTACAGCAAATAGCAGACCTCAAGGGGCAGATCACCAGTATGGATGTGGGATTCAGAATTGGTCCTAGACTCAATGCCGCTGGACGGATGGATCAGCCAGACCAAGCGCTCAATCTCCTCATGGCTGATAGCGTGGACGAGGCGAAGGAACTCGGTGCTATGCTCAATGATTTCAACATCGAGAGACAACAATTTGAGAAGCGTATCAGAGATGAAGCGATGGCGATGTTGTTAGAAAAATTTGACCCAGTGAATGATCCTGTTATTGTTCTTGGCTCGCGAGACTGGCATCCAGGAGTCGTTGGGATTGTTGCATCGCGCTTGATGCGGACCTACTACAAACCAACATTTATCATAGCCATCGATGAACATGGTGTGGGTAAAGGCAGTGGCAGATCAGTCGAAGGTGTGAGCTTAGTCGGTGCCATCCGTGCCTGTGACGAGCATCTTATAACAGGTGGTGGACATGATATGGCAGCGGGTCTTAGTATTGATGAATCTAAGTTAGATGCATTTCGTGAAGACTTTGGGAAATATGTGCTAGAGACCACTTCATCCGCTGAACGCGCACCGAGAATCTATGTGGATGCGGAGATTGATTTCGAGCAGCTTTCACTAGAATTTTTAGATAGCTACGACTTACTGCAACCATTCGGCAGCAAGAATCCGCAACCATTATTCATGAGTAAACAAGTGTGGCTAACGGAGGCTCCACGTAGGCTCAAGAACCAACACTTGAAGCTATTTATGAGGCAGGGAGTCGTGGAGCATGATGCTATTTTCTTCGGTGGTGGTGAGCGAGATTTGCCAGACCCACCATGGGATGTGGCGTTTACTATCGATAGAAATACTTTCCGAGGGGTGACCTCACTCCAGGTAGTAATACGGGATATACGAGCAGCTCAATAAGTGAATTTGTGATGGAGACCTGGGCTGGGAATGATGTGATTGCAGAGATAGGAGCGCTCGCTCCTAAGGAGGTTATCGCGCTCACATCGGCAGCTGTTGAGACTGTTGCAGACTTGTTAGATAGAGTCCCTAAGCGCTACGAAGACAGACGCAGATTCGATGCATTCCCCACACAAGCCAGCACTGAAGCAGTGTGTTTACGAGGGACAGTGGTGGATGCAGGAAGGAGATTTTTCGGTGGTAGGAAAGGGGTCTATGAAGTAGTGATCCAGGCTGGAAATGAAGTGGGTTTTGGAGAAAACAGCATCACCTGCAGATGGTTCAATGCGCCCTACATCAGCAAAATCCTCGCAGTGGGGCATGAAATCATCCTTTATGGGAAACCGAAGGATGTGAACGGCAAGCTAGTAGTAGATCATCCAGAATTTGAAGTGATCAAGGATGGTGAGCAAAGCAGGGAGAGTGTGCATGTGGAGAGGATCGTGCCAGTGTATAAAAATATCTCAGGGATCGCTCAGCGGAGATTGCGCGAGATTGTTTTTCTGCTTTTAGAGGGAATGAATGCAGATTCTGTAAACGGAGAATTTAGCGTAGATGAAAGCTATCCACGGATCGATGCCTACCGCGAAGTCCACTTCCCAAAAGAGATGGAGCAGGTGGAGGCTGCTAGGAGATATTTTGCGCTTGAGGAATTTGTTAGACTCCAGCTTGAAGTAGCCAGACGGAGGAAGAAATATCACCAGCAAAAAGGACGCATGCAGGCTCAGAAAATGCATTTGTTGACCGAGTTTTATCAGAGCCTGCCATTTGATCTAACAGATGCTCAGAAACGCTGCGTCAAAGAGATCATCCACGACATGCGAAGCTCACTACCTATGAACCGAATGCTCCAAGGAGACGTAGGATCTGGTAAGACATTCGTAGCTCTCTGTGCTGCATTGCTAGCCATAGACAGCGGTGCGCAGGTCGCCCTCATGGCACCCACTCAGATATTGGCTGAACAACATTACCTGACCTTCCGCCAATGGCTGGATCCACTAGAAGTGAGAGTAGGGCTTACGACTTCTGATAGAGAAGAACAAGGGGAAATGAGTTGGTCCAAAAAGCCACAGATCGTCATAGGAACTCACGCACTTCTCTATGGCGAAAATACGTTCGATGATTTGGGCTTAGTGATTATCGATGAGCAGCATAAATTTGGTGTAGAACAGCGTGGCAGACTGGTGCGTAAAGGCGTGATGCCTGATGTGCTAGTGATGACCGCCACACCTATACCCAGGACTCTCACACTCACGATCTATGGAGATCTCGATGTCTCAGTGATCGATGAACTCCCCAAAGGTCGCGGAAAGATCATCACTGGAGTTCGCCCAAAAGCCAAGGTGAGTGATGTGACAAAATTCCTCAAAGAAAAGCTCAGTGAAGGTCGCCAAGCATACATCGTTTACCCGCTCGTGGAAGAGAGTGAATCACTAAAAGCAGGAGCCGCAAGTGTGGAGCATGAGAAGTGGCAGAAGCGTTTAGGAGCATATGAAGTCTCACTAGTGCATGGCAAAATGTCTGCCGATGAAAAGGAACAGGTCATGAAAGATTTCCGTGAAAATTCCAGCCAAGTCCTAGTTTCTACGTCAGTCATAGAAGTGGGAGTGGATGTTCCAAATGCGAGCGTCATGGTGATCTATGATGCAGAGAGATTCGGTTTATCACAACTCCATCAGCTCCGTGGAAGAATAGGCAGGGGAGAGCACAAGAGCTACTGTATCCTCGTCACCAATGCCAAAAACCCAGAGGCTCTGGAGAAGCTACAGGTTCTAGCGGACACCATTGATGGATTCAAAATCTCTGAAGCTGACCTAAAAATGCGCGGGCCAGGAGACGTCCTCGGAACTGATCAAAGCGGACTAGCCGACATGCGCTTTATCGAATACCTAGCCGACGTAGATCTCATCCGCGAAGCCAGAAGACTCGCTGAAGAAATCCTTAACAACGAGCAATAAAGCTGGATGTTTTTTTACCACGAATCTGCACGAATTTCACGAATGGTGCACGATGAAACATTTTTTTGACCACGGAAGACACAGAAGACACGGAACTTATTCTTCGCGTTCAGAAACTATTGCAGATAATATGTAAACAATGTTTCATCAACCAAGTTTCGTTTCATAGCAATGGTTCCGTCTTTTCCGTGTCTTCCGTGGTCAAAAAAGATCACCAGTCAAGGTTTCATCGTGCACCATTCGTGAAAATTCGTGCAGATTCGTGGTGAAAAAAATAAAAAATTCAACCATCTCAGTAGCTCTTAAAATGTCTCAATATCCACTCCGCCATCTCAGCATAAAGTGGCATTGGTGTGATCAGGATGTTGTCATGATTTCCACCCTCCACAGTCACCCATTTCTTATCACTAGAAGCAAAGCCCTCATACAAAAACTTACCTCTAGCAGTTGGAATGAGCTCATCATTATCCCCATGCACCACAAGAACGGGTTGAGTCACTTTTTCAGCCCACTTTACCGGCGTCACCTCATCGATATCCGCACCACCATGAAGTTCACAAAGCCTAGAGGTAAGTTTTTGCAACCAGCTAAATTTGCATTTCTTCTCGATCACTGGAGCTAATGCATCAAAGGAACAAACGATTGTAACACTATCCCATATTTTTCCAGTTTCAGCATCCGCCGCAGCAGCAACGGCAAAACTTCCACCCATCGACATTCCCCAGAGCGCTACATTTTCGGTGCTAAAATGAAACCTCTGCGCGCACTCTGTTAGAACCTTAAAGGGTAAATCCTGCTCCCACTCGGTGGTGCCAAATTTCACCTGTTCTAATGGACTCTCTCCATGTGAGGGAAGATCCACCAAAACACACCTCAGCCCCGCAGCGCAAAATCTCTCAGCTATTCCTAAGCCGTTTTCTTTACGCCCCGTCCTGCCATGCAAAATCACCACCGTTCCTCTAATTACTCCTGGTGCTGTTAGACTTACGCCTCTGTCTGCCAGTTGTTTTCTCACTAGTTCTCCCTTCACAGAGACACCTGAAGTAGGCTCCACCACAAGAGTTGGTACCTTGCCCTCTAGACAATTGACTGATCTAACACTCAGTGCAAATCTCTCCGGGTTTTCTATTATTTTCGCCGCGCCAGATGGAATGTCCGATGGAGCAGGGGACGCCAGTTGTACCGCCATGTAGTTGACTACCAGTAGCCCACCAATAAGCAGAATCCCAAACAGAATCCTACTGACCTTAAAAATGCGCTTCTTCAACACTGACATATTAGCCAATACCTGCTCAATCGCTTTGATCTTTCATGAATCTATGGTAACAAAATGAAAACTATGGATAAGAATTCCTCAAAATTTAGCAAAAACATAAATCAATACGCACCACTGATCACCATCATTGGATTGGCGGCACTCGGATCTGTAGCCACCTCTCGCTACGAGGGCTTCAGCACTAGCCGACTCATGCATCTCTTCATGGGGATGTTCCTACTTCAGTTCGCAGCGTTGAAATTATTTAACGTAAGTGGCTTCGCGAAAGGATTCGCCAAATATGACCTCCTCGCCATGCGCTGCCGCCCCTACGGACTCATCTACCCATTCCTAGAGCTAGGTCTCGCGCTGGGTTACTTAGCAGGTGGAGCATTATGGATTTACATCGCCACCTTCATCCTCATGAGTTTCGGTGCCATCGGGGTGATCCGCGCACTCGTCACCGGACTTAACACTAACTGTGCCTGTCTCGGCACCACCCTCAAAGTCCCGCTCTCCACAGTAGCCGTCACCGAAAATGTAACGATGGCAATCATGTCGATCTTCATGTATATTAACGCCATAACCTAAGCACACATTATGAAAAATAAACTCATACTTAAACTCATACAAGCAATCGCTCTATCTATATTCGTCACATCCTGCGCTTCTAATTCCATTCCGCAGCCTAGCCCCCAAGAGCTAGCTGCGGCTAAACCCTACCCGCTGGACACCTGCCTAGTCATCGAGAGACCTCTCAGCGAGACCAAGAAAACCTACACCAAAATCTACAAAGGTCAGCAAGTGAAATTCTGTTGTACAAGTTGCATCAAAGCCTTTGAAGCGAATCCTGAGCCTTTCATGAAGAAGGTGAAATAACATCTAACAAAATCAATAATTGTTTCTTGCACTAGCCCTCATGATGCACTAGTTTCTTGGCAACTTCAACATGGAGAGTGATGCTTGCCTGGTGGTGGCCGCGGTCTTCAAAACCGTTGTGGGGCTGTTATGGTCCCGGGTTGGTTCAATTCCTTCCCTCTCCGCCATGTTGTTGCTTTTTTACTGATAATCAGATACTTACTTATTCCACAATGGCTAAGAAAGATAACATGGGACACAAAGGTGCGACACATAGCACTGATTGCCCAATGATTGACAAGTATATTGAAATTCGTGATAAAAACTCAGGTATTTGGTATTTTCGTAAGAGAGTGCCTGACAAACTAGTAAAAGCCTACGGTAGGATTGAAGTAAAATGCAGTCTTAGAACAACTGACAAGCATAAAGCTAGTATTAGAGCCGTTTCAAAGCTTAACGCTTTGAACATGGAACTTGAGGAACTCAGAAAAGAACTAGAAGAAAGAAAACACAGGAAAAAACCTGAAACTTCTAGCATGAGGAAATCAGTCGATGATACAGCCTCCTTTATAAAACGATTTGAACAGCTAACGCAAATAGAAAGCAAAGAGCTTATTTTGAATGAGTTCTCAAGACTAGAAAATCAGTTCCAAGTTATGAGAAATCATGAATATAGGGATGAACGAGGGCGTTTGTGTGATAAGCTGATTTATGCGGCGGTGGTAGAAGCTAAGGAAGATTTATGTGTTCACGAGGGAACTTCAATCCATCATGAACCTATCGATTGGCATTCAGGGGCTATTTCATTGCTTAATGGAGAGAGAATAGATTGCTGTGAAATCAACTTAGAAAATCCGTGTGAAAAGTTTGTGAGATTTTCAGATAAACTGAAATGTGCAACTATCGAGAGCTATTGGAGGAATGTTGAAGCGATCAATGGAAACAAATTTGCAGAGAGAGACCCTTTCTTTAAAGGTCTTGGATATGATACAGGAAAGATCACAGATGCAAACACAAGCCCAAGATATAATAGAGACTCATTTTCTATTCAAAAGTTAATTGATGATTTTCTGAAATTCAAACAGAGCAAAGTCACTAATAAAACACACGATAAAATAATTAGAGCTTGTCGCATAGTGTCCGATTATTTTGGTGAAGATAGTTCAGTTGACTCTATATCAGTTACTAAAGCTGAGAAATTTATAAATTACCTCAGTCAAATTCCCATAGGTTTCAAAAGCAAAAGTCCGATTAGTCTCCAAGCGTATGTGAAGAAATACAAATCTAAGGTGCGTCTTAGTCCTAAAAGTCAAAATGATTTATTCATAGACGTAACAAGCCTTTTTAACTACGCCACCGATAAAGAGCTATTAAACCGCAATCCATTTGCAAAGAAAATGCTCAGAGACCAACTGCCTGAAATAATAGTTAAGAAAAAACAGATGCTTAGTATCGAAGAAATGCAGGACTTCTTCAACTTGGAAATTTACCTTGCTCAGGTGAATACAAAACCTGCTAGATTTTGGGTTCCCCTGTTATGCTTATTTCACGGACTAAGAGCTAATGAAGCATGTCAATTATTCACCTCTGATATTGTTCAAATAGATGGTGTTTGGTGTTTAAATATTGAGGCGGGGGAAGATAAACAAGGCAATACAAAGAGGCTTAAAAATAGTAGTAGTAAACGAGTCCTGCCTATCCATGATGAGCTAATGCGTATTGGCTTTTTAGAGTATGCCCAAGATAAGAAAACTAGAAGAAGAAAACTTTTGTTTGGTGGTCTTACAGTAGGCAAAGACGGAGACAAAGCACAGGCTGTTTGCAAATGGTTTGCTCACCACAGATTGAAAATCAATAGAGAACCGATACAAAGAGGAGGCAAAGCGATGCACTCTTTACGTCATAGCTTCAAAGACTCTCTTATGAATCATGGCGTAGGCGTAGAAGAGCGTGAAGCCCTTGGAGGCTGGTCTAGTAAGGGAAGTTCTGAAAAGGGATATGGAAAAGGGTTTAGCATAGCAAAGCGCAAAGAGGCTATTGATAAAGTTTCCTACGAGGGACTGGATTTAGAAGGATGCAAGGAGGCGTTTGAAAAGTTTTCAAAATGAAACCTAATTCAATAAAAGCTAGTGATGGCTCGCTCTATGATGCACCACTCTATGAATAAATGCTGAATGATGTTAATGGAAACGCCATGTCTGATCTTCAAACGATCAGACGAGCCGTGAATAATGGTATGAGCCAAGAAACAGCAATTACAGCATTTGCGGGGGAAAAAGCAAAAGAACTACTAGGAGCCTATAGCATTGAGGATTCAGTATCCCGCCTTTTGAAGTAATTCAGAAAGCTCCATTTTAAGGGCTTTCGCCACTCTTAGCAATGTGTAGATGTTTGGCGTTCTTTCCCCTCTTTCAAGAAAACCAATATAGTTCGGGTGGTGTCCTGTCATTTCAGAAAACTTTTCCTGTGACACTCCAAGCTCAGTTCTTAAAGCCCTTATTGCTCGCCCTATGTTTTGCGATAGTTCTTTTGACTCTAAATTAGGTTCTATTGGCACAATGCCATTCTCCAAATTAAGACTTTACCATCCATACACACAAAGTAGTATTGACGTATGTCATCGAAAAAATCAAAAAGTAAATTCGGCTGTATTGCTATCGTATTGTTCATCTTCATTGTTGCTGCTTTAATAAATAATCTCTCAGAAAAAGAGAACTCGGCTGTGAAAAATGAACCTTCTGGTGAGCAAGGAGAAGCAAAGAAAGTCACGATGAAACCAGTGAATGACACGCCTCCTTCTGAGAAACCCAAGCTAGAGCAACAAAAGAAAACTTTAAGCAATGGGGACACAGTAGTTTTTGATGACTATTCCGCTGTGTTGAATATCGGAATAGTAAAGCTTGATGGATATGGCACACCTAAATCTAAAACAACACAGTATGGAGCTATGAGGTGGCTATTGAAAAACCATTCTCAAGATCGCTTACGAGTGGACTATATCGAGAAATTTGATTCAGGAACTACTTTCCCAAGAGTGGTTGAGTATTCCCGTTCTAGTAAGGTTTTGATCATGACTCACAAGAAAACCAATGTAAGGAATATTTGGCGTGGCGTTGAAGAAGATAGCTTTAAAAACAATGTATGGGGCAAAGGTATAAAAGATGAAATTGATCGCAGTCAAAAATATATTTCTGCACTTGGAGAAAAGCCAAGCCAAAGCGAGTTCAATGCCTCCGTTCCAGTAGTTGTTGACTATGTGAAAAACAACGCCACCGATAAGGACTCTATCAAGTTTCTTGAATGGTCTAAGTTATCACCACTAGGCAAGAATTGGGTAGTAAGGGCTAAATTCTCAGGCAAGAACAGCTTGGGAGCTACTGTGACTCATAACCAGTGGTTTTATATTCAGTATGGTCAAGTTGTGGGGGTAAAGTAGTTTTCTATTCTGAACATATTATATTTGTTTGAACTGGAACACTTGGATATAATATGACATGGTAAAAATTGTGAATACTAGAGAAGAGTTAGAAAATATTATTCTGAACATGCTTAGAAAGCTACTATGTGATAAACACCTTTATCAAAGCGTAGAATCCTCCTTTAAAGAAATTTTTCCAAGTTATCACGAGAAGAATGAATCAGATCAAGATAGAATACGGCTCAAATCAATCAATAATCTTCTAAACACTCCTTGGTCAGTTTATTGCAGTCGTCGCCAACCTATTCATAATACTGGTAATAGTGAAGTCAGTATAAACCTGCCAAACATTCAAACTTTTTGTCATTGTTGTAAATCCAGAGAAGCTTTTAGAGCCGAGTCTAGTGTTGTAAGTTCTTCAAGAGTATTTGAAGCACCAATTCGACAAGTTTTCTTGGTCTCGTTCGTCTGCCAAAAATGTTCTAATGCAAACGTAGATTTCACAATTACTCGCTCAGGCTTAAAACTGACTCTTTCAGGACGTTCCCCTATTGAAACTGTAGTTCCTCCCCAATATATTCCAAAGGGTGTAAGAAAATATTACTCTGATGCTGTAATAGACTACAATACAGGGGCTATTTTAGAAGGGTTATTTATGCTTAGAACACTAATTGAGCAGTTTTGGAAAAGCTCAAATTTAGCAGTTGGTATTGACCGCCCTACTGGTGATGAATTAGGTGATGCTTATAACGACACATTAAAACCTTCTTTTAAAGAAGAGTTTCCAAGTTTGAAGATGATATATGCTGAATTGAGTAAAGCCATCCATGAAGCAAGAGAAGATCGAGATTTGTTTAAAAAATCATTAGAGGACATTGAAAGACATTTTGATGCTAGGAGGTTGTTTAAGTTATAGAATTTATGAATATTTCAGAAATATTTGAAGGCGAACCTAGACAATGGGGGCTTAGAGGTGATGCGTATTTGTGGGAAGAACTCAAGGAGCGATTTAAACAAATTGAGATGCCTAAAACCAAGAGTCGATTACTAGAACTTATTCAAAACGAATATCTAACTGTAACGGAAAAATCAATTACACAATTAGAACCCTTTTGGATTGAGCGTTTTAGTCATGGGGGAATATCCAGTGGTGGAATATGTCCTGAATTTTGGAATGACAAAGCAATTCCATTACTCTTAGCACGACACAAAAAATAGAAGCCTGAAATAACTTTACAAAATATCGGTTTTGACTTAAAATAAAGGAGTTACGCACTTGAAAAGGTTGTCAATTTGGTTACATTGGTTTTATGAAACCAAGTCTATCAAGGCAACGCCCTAAACAGCAAAATCAAAAGCTTTTTATTCAAGCTTACATCGCTTCGTTCGGTATAATTTCTAAAGCCTGCTTCCTTACAGATGTTAGTCGTCAAACTCATTATAAATGGTTGAAAACTGACAGCAGCTACAAGAGAGCTTTTGAACTAGCCAAGGGAGAGGCGGGGGCGAGTGCTAACCTGTTTGTAGAGAAGGAAGCGGTAAAGATAGCCAAGCGTCGTAATAAACGAATGCAGGGCTTTATCAAATCTGAATACGGAGAGGACATCTTGGAGCAAATTCTTTCAGGAAAAGTTAAATCTCTAACTAAGGGGGGCGTATGAGTGGCAGACCTTTATCATTCACTCAGGAAAAAGCTGATAGAGTTTGTGAAGCAATTCGCCGTGGACTCACCTACAAGCAAGCCGCCTCCTATGCTGGCATTTCTTATTCTACCCTGAACAGGTGGCGGATAGAGGGTGTTCAAGAGGATAGTTCTTCTGAATTAAGAGAGTTTTGGAAGGCATTCGAGCAAGCAAACGGAGAGGCTGCCTTTCGCCTCCTTGGCTATATTGATAACGCCGCCATCGCTGGAGACTGGAAGGCGGCGGGGTGGATATTAGAAAGAAGATTCCCTAACGAGTGGGGCGGGAAG
The DNA here is from genome assembly GCA_937128235.1 of uncultured Verrucomicrobiales bacterium. Lineage (GTDB taxonomy): Bacteria > Verrucomicrobiota > Verrucomicrobiia > Verrucomicrobiales > Akkermansiaceae > Rubritalea. The sequence continues at coordinate 15,726 of CAKZMG010000213.1, read as the reverse complement.
CAATCATTTAGAAACGATCCTTTAGACCCTATAATGCCATGATTTAAAAACAAGTCAGCCCAGAGCTATGTGAGAGTTGCTACTGGGCTGAATAACTTACTTTGATATGAGTGAATCTATAATAAATACGCCTAGTAATCAACTACAAAGACCACCAAGGAGACGAACAGTAATCCCAAGGGCTTTCAGTGAACGCACTAGAGGAGACATAAGAGAGAGAAGTAGTGAGACACACACGCTATTACTTCAAGACTACACTCCACAGACAAGAGTTTCAGGAAATACTGCTAGGTTGGATAAAATGAAATTAAAGATCAATCTAGGCTTCATGATCAGCACTCCAGAGGAGCTAGAACAAACTAGAATGTATCTAGGTGCTGCTCCAACTCATTACAGAGAAGATTCTATACGATTATATGGCTTATTGTGTAGGAATAGCCCATATGCAGGAATGAATAACAGCTATTCAAATGACATACGTAAAACACCACTAACCATTAACGGTAGATCGTGGGGAGTGCCTCTTTTTACAGGTAGAATAAATTTGAAGAAATCGAATCAAGAGCTTTCAGACGCCTCTGCTAGTATCGAGACTAATCCGACAAGAGCTTACAACTTGAACTTTGAAAGATTACTTAGTGAAGAATCATGGAAAGATAAAATCATCGCTCCAGTGGAGCGCAGGAACGCCTTAGTAAGTCTTGATGGAAACAATAATATTCTTCACAGTAATACTTCGTTAGCCTCATACAAACGCTGTGAGAGGCTTTATTTTGAATCATTGTCTAATGCTATAGTTGGAAGTTTAAACGATGCCACCGCCTTTTCTAATGGCTCTATACATACAAGTTTTAGTTGGAAAGAAGTCGCACTAAAAGAGATCGAACATTATTGGGAATTTACCGTTGATGATTCTTTAGAGTTTCTTGATAGATTAAAAGAACCAGTCTTGGCATTTAGAAGAGATTCAAGAAATAGAATACATGATGAACAGGCTGTCGATTTCAATATAGATAAAAACGCAAAGACCTTAACTTTATTTTTAACTAATGGAGAATCAATCAAAGTGTATGCAAAACTTTCTAATAGGATACGCATTGAGGTTACACACAAGCCACCTAAACAAAATGGACTGATTGATGGGGGCTATGTAGCTCAATCAAACCTACAGTTTAGGCAAAAGCTAGAAGCATTAAAAGCAAGAGCAGTAGAGAAAGTGAATACCCTTCTTGAGCATGTAGAGCTATGGAACGAAAACTCTCCCCAAGAACTAGCCAAAACCACACACTTTTCCTGTAGATGGTTTAAGAACCTAGGCTGCTCTCCAGAGTCAGAAAATTTACTAAGCTTACTCAAGAGCAATGGCAGGATTTGCGGGGGCGTAGGTCTAGTGACTAGAGAGCATAGGAATAAATTAAGAATGGCTAAGGCAAAAGGATTAGTCAGAGTTATAAACGGTGTATTCTATCCAAGCACAGGAGAAAAGGAATTGACGGAGTTGAATAGTGAGTTTACAACTATGCGACACACAAGTGAGACACATTGTGTCCCTTCTGAATTATCAAACCCTTTAGCAATAAGGCTTGAATGGAGTTCGGGGAGCTTCCTTCCCTCTCCGCCATGTTGTTCTAAAACCCTTGAAAAACCTAGAAACCTTGATAGGTCAATACCTATGAAAGACGATTTGACACCTAAGACTGTGACACAAACCAAATCTGACAAGGTGCAATATACAATAAGAAGAGACGGAACTTACTATTTCAAAAAGCGGATTCCTACTGATTTAGTGGAAGCAGTCGCTTTTGGATTAAATAAAGCAGGCAACCCTAAAGAGGTTTTCATTTATTCGCTTCATACTAAAGACCCTAAAGAGGCTAGAAGGATTGTAGCAACTGAGAATTTCAAAATTGAAAACGAGATTGCTCTAAAAAGGCAAGAGCTAGAGGGGGTGAAGGAAGATAAAATTATACGCCGTATAAATTCTGATTCTAAACCGACTCGAAAATTCAGTTCGCTTTCCGCACCAGAGAGAAGAAACATCATACTTAACCATTTTTTAGAGCTTGAAAACAAAGCGAATGAATGGCGTTTTGATAGTCTGGAAGAGGTGGAGAAAGAAGAAGCTAAAGACAACATCAAGGAGAATCTAGGTATTATACAAGGGAGTCCTAGCTATGAACAGATGGACTGGGACGCTATGCTTTCCTCATATTTAGCTGATATAGGTATTGAGCCTGATGTGGTCGATAAACAAGAGTTTAAGGAAATGCGTTCTTTATATCAACGAGCGTATGTTGAAAGCTATTCTAAATCACTGCAACTTCTCGAAAAGGGAATATCTAACGTGAACGATCCTTATTTCAGTGAATGCGATGGCGTTCCCGAAATACCTAAAATTGATCTAACGCCATCAATTTCTATTAAGGAACTATCTGAAAAGTTCATTGAATACAAAGAGCGTGGAGTTACAAAGAAAACAGCAGATAAATACAGATTACGCTCTAAAATAATGATGAAGTTTTGGGGTGAGAATACTTCAATCAAAGAGATCACAGTTCATAAAGCTAAAGAGATTATACTGTTTTTGTCAGAGATTCCTACTACTGCACATATAAGCAACGAGTATAAAAATATTTCTCTAACAGAAGCTTCATTTATTGAGGCTAAAAAAGATAACCCCCGCTTCATTTCACCTAAGACACAAGAGGACTCATTCATTGATATGAAGGCTATTTTTAGATATGCCTATGAGCATGAATGGATTGCATCTAATCCCTTTGATAAAAAGATAGTTAGAGATTTGTTACCTAAAGTTAATTCAGTATCGCCACCACCGCCAACTGTGGAAGAGTTCAATGTGCTGTTCTCCTATGATCCATATCTACAATTAAGACATGCAGGAGGCAAAGGAGAAGCTAGATTTTGGCTACCGCTGTTATGTCTATTCCAAGGCTTTAGAGCCAATGAAGCTTGTCAGCTTTTAGTTGAAGATGTTCAAGTGAAAGACGGAATCCCTTGTATCCTTATTAGGGAAACTGATGACAATGGAAACATAGTGAAGAAAATCAAATCTGATTCGAGCAAAAGAATAGTTCCAATTCATAAGGAGATAATCAAGATGGGCTTTCTCGATCTTGTTAATAGGCAGAAGGAAGTAAATGAAACATTTCTCTTTTCCGCCTTATCAGCTAATGCAGATGGCTCAAGAGCTGATGCTACTTGCAAGTGGTTTGGAGATTTTAAAGACGAGGTGTTTGATACATCACCAATAAGGGGCGCAAAGGGCATTCATTCACTTAGACACGCATTTGTGACAGCTTGTAGAAGAGGAGAAGTAGAGCCGCAAATTAGATGGGTTCTAGGCGGATGGAGTGGTGATAATGTCAACTCAGAATCTGGCTACGGTGAGTATGAAATGGAAGTCTTAGAGAAAGCTAGTAGTAAGATAAAGTATGAGGGAGTCGATCTATCAAATCTTTATCCAGTAAAAGACAAAGCAATTCGCAAGAGGACGAGAAAGAAGGATTAAGACTTATTCTTAGTGTTAGAAGAGAAATTTTTCTATACTCCTCCTAATATAGTATCGACATAATAAGTATTTTTTCTATTTTTAGTATATCTTATATAAGATACTATTACCTTCAATTATAAATCGACCTTTCAAATCATGCCAGATACTAGACCTAAAAAAGTTACCTATTTCCGAGTTGAATCAGAGACCTCATTGCAGAAAATGCTTATGTCAGTTTGTTCCTCTGTAGATGAAGCTGATAGAGAGTGGCAACCTACAGCTGGGAGTGATGAAAGAAGAGTGCTAACAGAGCTAGAGACAAAAGCTAAGTGCTACTGTGGTAGTCTGATTAAATACGAAGAGGGCATGAGGCAGCATTTGTTTGTGAAGCCTGAAAAGGGAAAACATGAAGGAAGGACAGAAACAGCAGAAGCAGGATTGTCTGATGAAGGATGGGAAAGAGAGGTTATAGAGTCAGCAGTATATTTCGCTGTCTATGGTAATCACGTTGCCGTGGTTCAGTCAGTTTCTTTAACACATAAGTCCTTGCAAGAGCATTTTGAGTGGCTATTGAGCGAATATTCAGAAGATTTTGCAGAAGGTGAACTTTTAGAACTTAAAAGAGAAATAACTAAAGATGCTAAAGAGGTTTTTGAACAAGAGCCTATTACACAAATTCAATTAGGTGATAGCTTAAATGCGTTTGCTTACGGCACAGGCAGTGAGAACAGTGCTGCTAAAGAGAAGGGAAAACGCACTAAAACTACAAGCACTCATATTTTGAACCCGAATTGGCTAGAGAATCTGGCTAAAGAAGACAAGTCTTTGGCTAAGGTCATAAAACAAGGCGGTGCAGAAAATATAGAATGTAGTCTAGTTATAAAGGTTTCTAAGAGGAAAGCTGAAGAAGCACAGGCAGTTGTTAAAAAGATGGCTGAAACATTAGGGGAGGAAAGTTTTGAAAAAACTAAGTTCATCATGAAGAGCGGGAAGCCGTATGAGGGAGGTTCTATAATAGTGCAAGATCACCTAAAAATTGATTTTTACAATGGAGTAATCTCACAGTTTGATGTATATAGAACCATTTCTCAGTGGCTAGTTGAACAAGTTAGCTCTGGCAATGTCTCTTCATCGTGAAATCCTTAAAAATAATAGCTGGTAAACTTAGCCCTTTCCTCATTGGAGGTATTGGGTGCTTTGTTGCTTGGTATTGTGTTCATGTTCAGTGGATTTCTTTAAAAGACTCATTAGCAGGACTCCAACGTAGTGCATTTGTAATGGCTGGCTTTATTGTAGCAGCTTTCAATCTCCGCTTTAAGTTAGTGGATGCTTTAACGGGTTCTTTTTTTAATAGTGGTGAGATGGAAAGGATGCGTGGATTCTTTAAGAAATGCCGCTTTAGACTCGAACGTTATATACTTATTTTCCTGATAACGGCGGTCTATATGTCTATGAGTCCACTTGCTGGTGAAACAGGAGTAAGAGCAATGGCAGTTTCTATATTGGGGTGGGGCTTATTTTTATACTGTGCTACAGGCTATTGGGGGATCTTAAAATCATTTAGAGATCTTGAAGACGGGATGCTAGAAAAAATAAGAAAAGATAAGCATTCTAAAGAGATCGCTAAGTTGAATGAGAATGCTGAGAAACTTGTCGAAGAACACGGGAAAATAAAAACTTAACCACTTCTGGTTAGAAAGTTGGTATTTATACTTCGTATAAAAGGTTGGAGCTTTTGATAGTTTTGGAAGTCAAGAACGGTGTTTTTTTAATAACCTGCTTCTCGTAGTAAGTCAGAAGCATTCATTTTAAGAGCCTCCGCAATCAACTGTAAAGTGACTACATTTGGCGAACGCTCTCCACGCTCAAGCATTCCTACATAGGTGCGGTGATGTCCTGTCAGCTCTGCGAAATCTTCTTGTGAGAGTTTTAAATTCTCACGCTCTTTGCGTATGACTAGCCCTAGAGCCTTGGCGATTGTCTTATCATTTAAATTGTTGTTCACCCTCCATTCTATAGAGAGTTGCTACTTTTTGATCGACATACAAAACATAGCACATTTACTGTGTTTGAAATTTAGAATATATTAAAACACATGAATACATTTAATACCACATGTCCCGAGTGCCATTCCTCACTAGACGTTCCTAGTCATTATTTAAATCAAAACATCAAATGCGGAGGTTGTGGTATTGATTTCATAGCATCTAAAAATAGTAAGATTACTACTGGTTCTAAAAGTTCAAGGAAGAAGTCAAGGCTTACAATTCCTGATAGAAAACTGATGGTTGGTGATGAAGAAATAAAATCAGACGAGAAAGACAATGGACTTAGGGAGAACATTTGCGGTTTAGCCTTTATCCTAATTATAGTATGCGTAGTGTGCATGATTTTCTTTAATTGGAAATTTCTCTACTTAGCTATTATAACAGCTGGTTTTGGAGTAGCCGCTTCACCAGACGAAAAAGGGAAAAAATCAAAATTGTCAGAATCTATAATAATTGGAGTAGTATTCTCAATAGTTGGAGTGGTAATAGTATATGGAATTTCTTATTTCATATCCTACAGAATTGACGAAGGAAAGAAAGAGGACAAAGCTAAAGCGGAGAGAATAGCTAAGTATAGAGCTAACAAAGAAACGAGTGTAACCAATAGCGGGTGGGACGGCTCAGTTTCTCAAGTTAAAAGCTGGTTGAAAAGTAATGTGAAAGATCCTAGTTCTCTCGATTTTATAGAATGGTCAGAGGTAGAAAGAATATCTAGCGGTTACAGAGTGAGGGTAAAGTATAGAGCTAAAAATTCTTTTGGGGCTTTAGTAATAGAGAATAAAATTTTCTACATGAACAGCGATGGTTCTGTAACTAGATCCACTGACTATTAGATAATATCTGTATTCAAAAAAACCTTCATCCTAAATCCAACATATTTACTTCATTCAAAGCTCAAGATTCGTCTTCTCGAAATGTATTCAAAAAATCACTTGATTATTTGGACACACTTTGACAGTATATCCCCATGAGGGCAAAAAAGAAAATACCAGTAGCAATCTTAGTTAGGGTATCAACAGACAAGCAGGAAACCAAGAGACAGGTAGTAGAGCTTGAGAAGTATGCAGAGAGCAAGAACTATGAAGTAGTCGAAGTATGCGAGGAAACTATATCAGGTGGAGCGCATGAGGATTTAAGGCATGGCTTACACTGTGTTGAGGGACTAGCGACTAAGGGGAAGATCAAAAAAGTGTTAGTCCATGAGATTTCAAGACTAGCTAGAAAAAATAGTATAGCTCATGCTTTCATTGAAATGCTAGAGGACAATGGTGTTTCTCTATACTGGCATCAACAAGGTGTTGAAACGCTATTAGATAATGGTAAACGTAATCCTGCTACATCAATAATGTTCGCCCTACTTTCTGACATGGCACGTGAAGAAAAGGCAACTCTTGTCAGCAGAATTAAATCAGGATTAGATGAAGCTAAACGCAAGGGTATAAAACTTGGTCGTCCAAATGGCTCTACCCTCTCGAAAAGAGCTTTTCTTATTAAACATAAAGACATTGTGAAATGGTTAAGTGAGGGCATTTCTGTTAGGAATACAGCCAAACTAACAGGAAAAGGAGTATCTACAGTTCAGAGAGTGAAAAAAGTTTGTTAGTGCCTATTTCACTCTTCCTATACGGCTGTAGGGAAGGAATTTTTTCTTGCATTGAAGGCGTTCTGTATGATGGACTTACAGGAATTTGATCTATTGACTTATTGAGGCTATTCTTTACACTCTTAGGCATGAGCAAGGTAATGAATAACACAGTGTTTAGAAAGAGAACACGATCAAAAAATAAACTGAAAGATGAGCAACGGAGGTTTCTTTTTGCGCTAAAAGAAAACATAGCAAAGGTTAGCTTGGCTAGTTATGAAACTGGGATTTCGAGACAGTCACACTACAACTGGCTAAAAGAAAACTCATACTACAAAGAAGAGTTTGAGCGTATTAAAAATGAGGAAGAAAACGAGTTTAACGTTAATTTCTCAAAGGCAATATGTGAAAACCTTACTACTGGGAATAAAGAGTTAGCCTATGATGTTGGTCGCTTATGGGGTGAGGATGTATTAAACCGCATACTAGGAGGCGAGGAATTGATTTTAAACGTAATTGATAGATAAAAGCTATGAGTGATGATGATATAGATTTGGATGCGATTGATCCTTACAATGCCGCTGGCTACGTTTGTGGTCGCCCTATAAGATTTAGTCCAGAAAGAGCCGCAAGAGTGCTTGAAGCGATTAGGAGGGGGCTTACTTATAAGTTGGCGGCTAGTTACGCTGGGATTTCCTACTCGACACTAAACCGATGGCGAATAGCTGGAGATAAAGCAATAAATGAGGGAATCGAAAATGAAATGAGTGAGTTTTGGAGATTGTTACATGAAGCAAACGGAGAAGCCGCTTATGAGTTAGTCGATCATATTACCGCCTCCGCTGTATCAGGTAATGCTAAAGCTGCAATGTGGATTTTAGAAAGGCGATTTCCTCAAGAGTATGGAAAGAATGCTCAAGGTGAGTCAGGCATGGATTTATACTACAATAACAATGACCATTAAATAAGAACAAAAAAAATCAGCGTGGTTAGACGCCAATCATATACCACGCTGAATAATAATTTTTAAGATACATGAATACTTGCATACAAGAGCGCAAAGGGCAAGCCTCAAGTGAGCATAAAGCGTTTAGAAAACGGACAAGGAACACAAAGTTTGTTCCCTTCCGCAAACGCTCAAGAAGAGCAGTATTAACAAATACAGATGATGTTCTCTACAGTGAACAGCCAGAAGTTGACGAAGAAGTAAATGAAAGTGATACACAATGGTTTATTCTATCAAATCATAGAGTTCTAAATAGTACAGATAATGACTTATCACATGATGCTATTACAATAGAATCTAATCATGGATTACTACATGGTGACAGTGAAGCAGTAAATTGGTATAGATTCTATTTAGGGAAAGCACCTTCTCGAAATACCAGTTGCACAGGGCAAATACTATCAGCTAATTCATGTGACGATATAGACCTACATGGGCAAGTATTTAACAAAGCGTCAACTGATGGTCGATCACGTGATTTAGAAATTAGAAAAAAAGCTACTAAGCGTGATACCATAAAGCCACCACTGTTTAATGGGAAAGTTTCATTCTCATTATCAGGTAACGGATATAAACTTACACCTAAGTTAGAACTTAATCCAACAAGAGCTGTGAACTTACAACGTAACCATTCATTTGATAAAGACACACTTTGTCAGCGTTCTGAAACTACACCAATTAAGAGTCTTGATAATAACGATAATGTCATTCCATTTGAGCTACTGGATAAAGTTAAAGGTTCATCCGTAAATGAGTATTTGAACGCCTCTTATGATCTGCTTCAATCAGAGTTCATGAGGGCGTTAGACTCTCAATCCTTATCTGACAATCCTGTTTCGTTTTTACCCAAAGAGACTTTTAATATCAAAAGGGTAGAAAGCTATCGTGAATTTAGGTGCGAAAACTCTTTGTCTCTTCTCAGTCGTATATCTAAAACACTTAAACAATATCACAAAAAGGTTCATAAACGGACTCACGGAGTAGATGATGAAAGAGACTTTGTAGGGAAGAGTCTTAAACTCTTCCTTGATGATGGAACTCAGCTTATCATCTATGCAAAAACATTAGACAGAATACGCTTTGAAGTAAGACACAACCTCACTAAGTCGTATTTCCTTAATGGAGGACATACAGCACCTAGCAGAGCCATTCTATTCAAAAAGCTAAAGAAGATACGGAAAGAAGCGGCAAAGCGTATAAACAGCGTTATAGCCTTCCTCTCGGAGTGGGCAGAGGAAACACCTAAGCAGAGGGCAAACACAGCAACGTTTACTAGATGGTGGTATAGAGAACTAGATTTAGAAGATGATAGTTGCTCGCTACTCTCAATCTTAATGGAGCATGGTTTAATCATATCAAGAAACTATTTTAGCAATAAACAAAAGAGCTTATTGAACACCGCAACAAGAAGAGGAATAATATTCTATGATAGCGTGGCAGGTGCATATTATCCTAGTGCAATAGATAGTTCCCAAATCCCTCTGAGAAGAACAAGTTTACAGGTCTTGACACCAGCTTGTGAAGTGAGTCACAATGCTGTTACACAAGACAGTCAACAAAAAGTCAAAAACATTGATTCTTCAATGGTTTTAAGCAGCACAACGAGCTTCCTTCCCTCTCCGCCATGTTGAATATGTGCTAGTAGCATCCCTTTTTACTAAGGTTAAATTTTGTTGTTAACGTGACTTAGTTGTGCTCAGCATGCAGGTTCACGCGGTGTCATTGAAAATAATTTAGTGAAAATAGTTGAATGATTTTGTACGGAATGTCAGTAATCTATCATTATGAAAATCACATCACAATTAGGTCTCATCAGCTCATTTATCCTATCATGCACGCTGACTGCTACAGCTCAGTCCGAGACGGATACATCTAAAACGAAGCCAGCAGTTAAACCAGTAGTTAAAAAGAACATTCACGACTACATTCATAGAAACTTTGCAAGCATGCCTCTGGAAGTAGATTTTAGAGGGACTGCGCACATTGCTAAAGCAACGATTAATGGTAAGCCTGCAAAATTTTTGATCGATTCGGGGGCAGGGAGTTCCAGCATTGAATACGCAAGTCTAAAAAGACTAGGTCTCACTGCGAAAGCCTCTGGCGAAGCTAAAGGGATAGGTGGCACCAGTAAATCCTACACCACAGTTCTTAAAGATTTTTTTGTGGGACCTCATATTAAGATCAAGGATCACAAGATCAGAGTGAACGCTGCAAAACAACTAGAAGGAGATGATGTTGATGGTCTCATAGGGGCAGATATTTTAAGAGCATCGAACGGGGTTATTAATTTCACGCAACACAGACTGTATTACCCTTATCCAAATAGAAAGGCAGACCTTAAAAAGGCTGCTGAAAAATTTGGTTTAGTGCGGATTCCTCTTACCCTAACTAAGTCCAAGCACTACCTTATCAAGTGTAAAATAGGAGATACGCCAGCAAATCTAATCTTGGATACCGGAGCTCAGCAATCAGTGCTGGATAGTAAATTTGTCAAAAAATTAGGTCTTAGAGAACACCCTATTTCACAAGTTATTGTCGGTGTTGGAGATGATGCTAAGAAAACTAAAGTCACCTCAATTCCTAACCTCACCATGGGTTCATTCGGGATAAGCAAGTTGCCTGCTCTTGTGATGGATTTAGACCATGTTAATGCACACAGAGAGTTTGATGGCATTTTAGGTTCTGAGCTACTGTTTTCAAGCGGGGCGATCTATGATTGCAATAACCTCGCCATCTATCTGCCCGCTAAATCGATAAACACTAAAGATATCAGTATGATTCCAGGTGAGTTCCCTATGTCCTATGCAAGCTTGGAAAAAAAATACATGCAAACTGAACTCATCGCTAAATTCTTCCCACAATCTATCACGATCAAACATAAGATAGAAGGTAAAGGATCAGATGGTAATCTGTATCAGGGCATGGAAGTATCAGGAAAGCTAGGCGAGGTGATCAAGACCTCAGATAAAAAGATAACCAAAGGGGCTAAAGTTACATTCATCGCAATGATCCGTAAAGACGATCCGAAGGTTATGGAACAGAAGGCGAAGCAATTCTTTGCTAAGAACCCATCAAAGTTAGCATTTTTAAATCCGAGTAAGAATAAAAATTTCGGTCTGCTCACAGATATAATTTACACTGACGGGGTAATACGTAGAGAGCAACTCAAGCCACTTACCCAGAAGAAATAGAATCACACTGGGTCATATAGTTTAAACAGGGGAACCATTTTTTATAAGGGAACCCCTTGTAAACTCATTTAGTTTGGTTTTATGGTTAGTCATTTGTAACATAGTTATTCAGCTGAGATTACGATTATTTATCACTATGCCAGCTTTATCTATTGTCCTTTAAAACGTGTTCTGTTAGTTTCCTATTAGGTATGGAGTTTATCTTAGAATATTGGCGGGCGGGGATTGAGATTTTGATCTTGTGGATTGGTTTGTACCAGCTCTATCGCGTGTTCCGTTCTACGAAGGGTGCGCTTATTTTTATTGGGGTGGTGATGATCCTGGCGGTGGTCACTACGTTGGCATATTTGTTTAATTTACAGGTGATCGCGTGGATTCTCCTGCGCTCAGCGGTGGGTATTGCGTTCGCTTTGGTGATCGTATTCCAGCTGGAGCTCAGACAGGCTCTGGCTAGGCTTGGAGGAAGTTTCTTTTCTTTTACCAATGTGCAGAAGTTAGAATTTGCGGAAGGCCTAACAGATGCGGTGATGCAGTTGTCGCATAAGCGCATCGGGGCATTGATCGCGCTGGAGCGTGATATGAGCTTGAAGGAGTATTCTGAGAATGGCGTGCGCGTGGATGCTGAGTATTCTCCGGAGTTGATCATGACTATCTTTTACCCGATGACTGCTCTGCATGACGGGGGAGTGATCGTTTCTAAAAACCGGGTCGCGTCTGCGGGCTGTGTGTTTCCGCTGAGTAGAAATGAAATGTCTGATCGGACTCTGGGGCTGAGGCACAGGGCATCCGTGGGGCTGTCTGAGGAGACTGACTGCGTCTGCATCGTGGTGAGTGAGGAGACGGGGAGTATTTCTATCGCCATGAATGGTGTGCTGGAGAGAAACCTGAAAGAGAGTGAATTTAAAGAGAAGCTGGAGAAGATTTTCGTGCCAGAAGAAGAGGAGGAACAAGACAATGAAGAGACCACAAGAGAAGAATTGGATAGCGAAGATAGTAACCTTGATCCTAGCGGTAGCGATCTGGTTTCTGATAAATAAGCATTTATCTATCTAAGCACCCAGCTCAATGAATATGCGAGAAATAGGCTGGGTGGAGACCTGCTATGATGAGAAATTTGGCGTGCCGAGGCAGTCTGGCGTGGTGGCTTCCGCATGGGGGAAAATTAGATTCCATGAGGACTTCCAGAGCGCGGACTTTATCCGAGGTATTGATGGATTCAGTCATTTGTGGTTAATGTTTATCTTTCATCAGTCAGGAGAATCTGTGAAGGCTACAGTCCGCCCTCCTAGACTTGGTGGAAATGTTAAGGTGGGTGTGTTTGCATCGCGTTCACCATTTAGACCCAACCCGATCGGCTTATCTCTTGTCAAGCTGGAGCGGGTAGAGATGACGAAAGGAGAGGGGGCAATCATTCATGTGAGCGGGATTGATCTGGTATCTGGGACTCCCTTGTTAGATATTAAACCATACATCCCGTATTGTGATTCTGTCACTGGAGAAGGGCAAGGGAATGCGAGTGTGAAATCTGGCTACGTAACGGGAGCTCCAGAAAACTTACCTGTAGAGTGGGCGGATGGGATAGATGTAAGTGCGGATTTAGAGAAATTGATTGCTGAGACTATCTCTATAGATCCCAGACCAGCCTATCATGATGATGAACGTGAATATGGCTGTCTGGTAGAGGGGGTGAATGTGAGGTGGCAGGTAGTGGCTGGGGTGGTGAAAATTTTGAGTTGCACTGGTGTTTAATTGGTGGCAATTTATCCACATGAAATACATTTCTTTAGCTCTCATCAGTGCAGTCGCATTACTTAGTGTTTCCTGCGGAACATTACCAGAAAGACCAAAGCACAAAGGTCCACAGTCATCAGAAAGCTCTATCCCATGGAATCACAGATTACCTGGAGAAGGAGAGGGTGCTTTGGGTGGTATAGGGAGATAAGTAACTTGTTGCAAGAAAAGCTTGCAATTCTTACAGTTTCTGATTAGTTCGCCCTGTCTTCGAGTGAAGGCGACGTGCCCATGTAGGGTGGTTTGGTTTGAAATGCTCTCTTTTCATCGATGAATCGGAAATTTCTTGCTGTGCCAGAATACACATTAACATTCAAAATACTAATATTATGAGCGATATCAATCTTGCTGACTTCAAGCAAAACGAAAAAGACACAGGAAGTTCTAGCTTCCAGGTAGCAGTTCTCACTGAGCGCATTGCAGCACTTACTGAGCACCTTAAGACAAACAAAAAAGATGTCTCTAGCAGACGTGGACTACTGAAAATGGTAGCTAAGAGACGTAAGCATCTTGATTATGTCAGAGCAAAATCTGAAGAGGACTACAAGAAGCTGATCGACGGGCTTAAACTCCGCCGATAAACAAATTTCTAAAGGTCACGGTTCACTCCGTGGCCTTTACTTTTAGTGAGCGGGGGACGGTGATCAGTGATCGGTGTGGCTTGTTCAGCAAACTAAATTTTATAGGGAATAAGAGGACAGATCGTCTGTAATCACATTTCCTGAGCGAGGAAAAGGTTTCCAAGCTCGAAACAAAGAAGTGTCTAGTGACTATCAAATTTACTCACACGGAGTAAACCTGAAAAAGTTAGCGCTGGACGAGGACGAAACAAAGAAAATAAATAATATGGAATTAAACATACAAACAGTTACCGCCAACGTAGGCGCTAACCCTATCTCATTCGAGACAGGTAAGATGGCAAAGCTCGCAGACGGAGCAGTAGTAGTAAAATCAGGTGAAACAACAGTTCTTGTGACTGCTTGTTCACTCAGTAAAGTAAGATCGGGACAAACGTGGTTCCCACTTTCTGTAGAATACAAAGAAAGAGCATTCGCTGCTGGTGTATTCCCAGGCGGATATTTCAAGCGTGAAGGACGCCCGACTGAAAAGGAAATCCTCACCTGCCGCATGACTGACCGTCCGCTGCGTCCAATGTTCCCGAAAGGTTACCTTTATGAAACACAGATCGTAGCCCTTATGCTCTCTGCTGACGGCATCAACGATGCTGATATTCTCTCAATGAACGGTGCATCCGCTGCACTCACAATCTCAGATATCCCATTCGCGCGACCTATCGGTGCAGTGCGTATCGGCCGTGTAGATGGTGAATTCATAGTGAACCCAACATTTGAACAACGCGAAGAATCTGACCTCGACCTCGTTTATGTGGGCGACAAGGAAAACGTGATCATGATCGAAGGTGGTGCTGACCAGATCCCAGAAGACGAGTTTGTAAAGGCTCTCTACTTCGCTCAAGAGCAAGTAGCAGTTCTTGTAGGAGTTCAGGAAGAGCTCAAGGCTCTCGCTGGTAAGGAAACTCGTAATTACGAAGTTTCAGTAGCAGCTCCAGACCTTCTCGACATCGCTTACGAAGTAGCAGGTGACCGCATCGAAGGTGCGATCTATGCAGCTTCTAAGATGGAGCGTGCTGAGAAAGTAGGCGCACTCAGAAAAGAAGTGGAAGACACCATCATGGAGCGTTTCCCAGAGACTACTGAGTTCCAGATCGAGCAGGCATTTGAGTTCCTTCAGAAGAAAGCATTCAGAATTTCTATCATGGAAAAAGGACAGCGTGCAGACGGCAGAAAGCCAGCTGATTTACGTCCGTTGTTTGCTGAAGAAGGTCTCCTTCCTAAGGTTCACGGTTCAGCACTTTTCGCACGTGGAGAAACTCAGGCACTCGCCGTTTCCACACTCGCACCAGCTGATGAGCGTCAGTATTTTGACAACTACGCAGGTGGAGAAGACAGCAAGCGCTTCATCCTTCACTACTCATTCCCACCGTTCTCGGTAGGTGAGGCAGGTCGTTTCGGTGGTCTTAACCGCCGCGAAATTGGTCACGGAAACCTCGCTGAGCGTTCTATCGCACCAGTGATTCCTGAAGAAGATGATTTCCCATACGCAGTAAGAACAGTCTCTGAGGTGTTAGAGTCAAACGGCTCATCATCCATGGCGACAGTCTGTGCAGGAACCATGTCACTCATGGGTGCTGGTGTTCCACTTAAGAACCCAGTTTCCGGTATCTCAGTTGGTCTTGTGACTGAATTTGATGATGCAGGAAACATGGTGAAGTATGAGCGTCTGCTCGACATCATCGGTTCTGAAGATTTCTATGGTGACATGGACTTCAAACTCTGCGGAACTCCTGACGGTGTGACATCTTACCAGCTTGATCTCAAGCTCGATGGTATTCCACTTAAGATTCTTGAAGAGGCAGTGCACCAAGCGAAGGAAGGCCGCGAGGTTATCCTCCAAAAGATGCTTTCAGTGATCAACGAGACAGCACCGATCAATGAGAACGCTCCACGTATTGAGTCAGTGAAAATTGACCCAGACAAGATCGGCATGCTCATCGGACCTGGTGGCAAGAACATCAA
>CAKZMG010000212.1 GCA_937128235.1 uncultured Verrucomicrobiales bacterium | reverse complement strand
GGTGCGGTAGAAGCCACATTCCGCCACATTTTAGACGTCATCCCCACACTAGATGAGCTAGGTCACAAGCGCGTACTGAAACAGCTTTGCCACATGAAAGACGGGCTCGTCCTCATCACAGGCGTCACTGGCTCAGGTAAATCATCCACTCTTGCTGCCATGGTTAATCTCATTTCTCAGCATAAAAAAGGTGTCATCATCACCGTAGAAGATCCCATCGAGTATGTCTTCACCCATGGGAAAAGCGCAGTGAAACAGCGCGAAGTAGGTGCTGATACGCACACCTTCAGCGCGGCTCTCAAATACGCACTCAGACAAGATCCAGACGTCATTATGGTCTCTGAGCTACGCGATATGGAGACCATCCAGGCTGCCATCACCGCCGCTGAGACAGGCCATCTCGTACTCGGCACACTCCACACTATCGATGCCCCGCGCTCGCTAGATCGCCTTATCGATGTCTTCCCCGCAGCCCAGCAGAGCCAGATTATCGCCCAGCTTGCGAACTGTCTCCGAGCAGTCGTTTCTCAGCGTCTTATCAAGGTTGGTAAATCAAATGAACGCGTGCTCGCAGAAGAAGTTATGATCGTCAATCACCCCATCAGAAACTGTATTCGCGAGCGAAAATTTGAGCAGATTGATGGACTCATAGAGATTGGCGGAAAAGACGGCATGTTCACCATAGATCATCACCTCTGTGAGCTCATTCGTAAAAAGAAAATCACAGTCGAAGAAGCCTACACCGCCAGCCGTGATAAAACCATCATTGATAACTTCCTTAAAAACCGAAGAACCAATATTTAACTGACCAAGAGCCAAAGAAGTGGTTTTCAACAATGACGGAAGACTTTGACTCACCGACGGTAGGGTGTGATTGCCATGCCAATCACACCGAGTGCGAGAGTCCTACTATTGAGCTATCCTCTTACACCTCCCAGCCCTAGTAGTAAAATTCCGCTATCAGGTTGTCGCTAGAAAATGGTATTAGAACCAGAAAAAGAACCAGAAAACGGGAATCCTAAAAGCAACAAACCCGCAGACTGTTGTAGCAGCCTACGGGTTTAAGTTGTTGTTCCCCAAATGAATAATCAAAATACAATGACTTTCACTAGTAATAGACAGCGATGTTCAGTATTTGTTCAAAGAAAAGTGAAAAATAGGCAAAGTTTTTTATAAACGACTTGTATTAAGCGAATTAAATCAACTTATTTCCCCATAGAATCACCCATTTTAGCATAAAGTTCCTGCTGATTTGCAGAATGTTCCAGTAAATCTGCATCCAGAGTCACTCGTCCCTTCTGGAAAATAGTGATCGTAGAAGAGCCTCCAAACGCAAAATATCCCTTTTCCGCACCCTTTTCCACCGCTTCGCCCGGCTTATAAGTCTGGTAGATAGATCCCACGCAAGTTGCCCCTATTTCCATAATCAGCACCTTGCCGTGCTCAGGAGTTTCCAGCACAGTTCGCGTGCGTTTATTCTGCCACATGTAGTTTAAATTCTGCCTCAGCGCGATAGGGGACACAGAGAAAAGCGGACCATTGATCATCACCGTCTCACCCGGCACACCAGCCAGCGGGAAATGATACCTATGGTAGTCCACCGGGCACAGCCGAGACAACACCAATGACCCACCTGCGAACTCCTCATAAATCGCATCATCATTGATCAACTCTCGCAAATCCCACTGCTGACCCTTCACAAACACCCCAGCCACATCCTCCGCATTCTCAAACCCCAAATGCCTGCCATCTGCTGGGAAAACCACCGCTGCATCGGCGATAGGACGCGCCTCTGGCTTCAGCTTCCGGTAGAAAAACGCATTAAAATGCTCATAGCTATCCGCATCATCCAGAAACTCATCAGCATTCATATCATAGTCTCTGATAAATGGAGCCACCTTCTCCTTCGTAGAAATTTTATCCATCCTCCGTCCATACCACTTACTGAAAAATGGACGCTTGATGAAACTATGCAGCGCAATTTTCCCCAGAGGGTTCCCATACGCCCACTTCAGAAATCCCTCACCATAAACCTGCTCCGTCTCAAGCTCCCCCGTATATCTATTATAAAAACTAATCGGTTTCATCACTCAATTCCTGCGCGGGTTCAACACGAATGTCAACCACCTAAAAAAGGATAAAAATAAATCACATTCACACTTGCACTACCATCGACTTACTACTCATGATGACCTTAACATAATTTCAGCACTACCTAAAAACACTCACATTAAATTTATAGCATGGCTACCTGGGGAACAAAAACATTTGAAGACGACACCGCTACCGACTGGCTCCTAGAGCTCGTAGATGCGGAAGAAACACGCGAATTCCTCCTTGCCAATATCACCCTAGCAGAAGGTGAAGAGCCAGGATATGACACCGGAGTCATCTGCCTCGCAGCCTGTGAAGTCATCATCGCGCTTATCGATGAACCACGCAGAGGACTGCCAGAAGAACTCAAGGACTGGCTCGCAGAAAACGAGTGCGATGACATCACAGACCTCCCAGAAAAAGCCCAAGCATCACTAAACATCGTCCTAGCAGACTCCTCAGAACTCATGGAAACATGGAAAGAGCAAGAAGACTATGACGAGTGGCGCGAAGGCGTGGACGAGCTAGCAGAAATCATGGAACAGCTCGTCCAAGCATAGTTAATATCGCTTAACTTTTTCTTCCACTCCACCTCATAAAATGTTTCTCTGAGTCATGAGAGAACAACTATTAGCCCATCCCGTATTTAAGATGGCATCTGAGCAGTTTGAGCGATCTGCGGATTTCCTCCAGCTATCGGACGAAGTCAGAGAACGCTGCAAATGGCCCAAACGGCTCATCACCTGCACCATCCCCATAAAGCGCGATAACGGAGAAACAGAAGTTTACTTTGGCTACCGCGTGCAGCACCATTTATCCAGAGGCCCCGTGAAAGGCGGACTTAGATTCCACCCCAATGTGGATCTCGGAGAAGTCGCCGCCCTCGCCATGTGGATGAACTGGAAATGCGCGCTCATGGGGCTACCCTTCGGTGGTGGAAAAGGCGGCGTCACCTGTGATCCGCGCACCATGAGCCAGCATGAGCTAGAAAATGTCACCCGTAGATTCACCGCAGAAATGCTGCCATTCATCGGCCCCGAGACAGACGTCATGGCACCAGACATGGGCACTAATGAGCAGACCATGGCATGGATCGCAGACGTCTATGCCACCCACGCAGGGCATCTCGTGCCTGGCATCGTCACTGGAAAACCCGTTATTCTACAAGGCTCAGAAGGTCGCACCCAGGCCACTGGTCACGGAGTCGCCTTCCTCGCCGCCCGCGCAATACAGCTCTGCGGAATTGATTACGATTCCGCCACAGCAGTCGTCCAGGGCTTCGGAAACGTAGGCGCACACGCAGCCCGCACCATCTCCACCTACGGAGTAAAAGTCATCGCCGTTTCAGATGTCACAGGCGCCATCCACTCACCAGATGGCCTAGACATAAATGCACTGATGCAATACGTCAAAGACACCGGAGGAGTCAAAAACTTCCCAGGCTCTTCACCTATCGATCCAGACGAGATGCTTCTCTTAGAGTGCAGCGTTCTCATGCCCGCCGCCCTGGAGCGTGTCATCACAGAGAAAAATGCCGCGGACTTAAAATGCAAAGTGCTAGCAGAAGGAGCTAACGGACCCACTACACCAAATGCAGATGCCATCATCGAAAAACGTGGCGACATCTTCCTCATCCCAGACATCCTCTGCAACGCCGGAGGAGTCACCGTCTCCTACTTCGAGTGGGTGCAGAATCTCCAGCGCTTTCAGTGGAGCGAGCAAGAAGTCATCTCCAAGCTAGACACCATGCTCGCAGCCGCATTTGATAAAGTCATCAACTTCGCTAAATACAATCAATTGCCAAACCGAGTAGCCGCACTATCATTAGGCATCAAAGAAGTAGCAGACGTAAAAGCCCAGCGCGGCCTCTATCCTTAAACAAAATCATCATCATGAAACACCAATCTGTTAGATTTAAAGAATTCGGATCACCAGCTGATGTCCTCACCTACGAGACTGAGCCAGAAGAAAAACTTACCTCTAGTGACCTCAAACCTAACGAAGTCAGAGTCAACATCCAGTTCTCACCCATCAACCCCGCAGACCTAAACTACATCCAAGGCAACTACGGCATCCGCCCAGACCTCCCCGCCATTCCAGGCGTAGAGTCCTCCGGAATAGTCACAGAATCTGCCTCAGATAAAATTGCCGTAGGTGACCTAGTCATCTTCATCACCCGTGTAGGCACCTGGCAGTCTCAGGTAACATGCGCTGCAGATGACCTCGTAGTGATCCCCGCCATTCCGCCAGAACAGGCAGCCATGCTAAAAGTAAACCCACTCACCGCACTCTGTCTGTTAGAAAACTACATAGAACTAAAACCGGGAGACTTCATCATCCAGAACGCAGCCAACTCTGGCGTAGGGCAATGCGTCATCCAGATAGCAAAGCAGCTAGGTATAAAAACCATCAACCTCGTAAGAAGAGCAGAACTCATTCCTGAACTCCTAGAACTCGGAGCAGATCACGTTCTGTTAGATAATACCTTCGTAGTAGAACAAGTCAGAGAAATCTGTGGAGAAAACTCACCCAAACTAGCCTGCAATGCCGTAGGAGGAGACAGCGCGCTCCGCCTCATGGATGCCATTGCAGAGCAAGGACAGCACATCACCTTCGGAGCCATGTCCATGCGCAGCCTCAAAGTGCCTAACAAATTCCTCATCTTCAAACGCATCCAACTCCACGGCCTCTGGGTCACCAAATGGCTAGAAGCCAACGACCACCCCACCATCCAAACCGCCTACCACCGCCTAGCAGAATGGGTAGCCAAAGGTCAGCTAAACCAAGCCATAGACACCATCTACAAACCAGAACAAATAACCCAAGCCATCACCCACGCCACCACCGACAAACGACAAGGAAAAATTCTGTTAGATTTCTCCTAGGGGAGTAAGTTGCCAGTTGCCAGTTGCCAGTTGCCATTTTGTATGGAGTCATTTCCACCACAATGAAACACAACCCAAGAAAAAATCTGCGGTATTCAGCGTAATCAGCGGTCAAAAAAAACACCATAACCCAAGCCCTCAACCCAAGTTCCGTTCCAACATGCTGGTTCCGTACTTTCCGTGCCTTCCGTGGTCAAAAAAATCCATCAACCCAGTCACACAACCCAAGCAAAATTCGTGAAGATTCGTGAAAATTCGTGGTAAGCTCCGCAGGAATCAACCCAAGCCACCATAAAACCGTAAACATAAATGCCCGCTCCTAAAGAACGCAAGATCATCCATGTCGATATGGACTGCTTCTACGCTGCCATCGAGCAGCGGGAAAACCCAGAACTTGCCGGCAAGCCCATCGCCGTAGGTGGAGGCGGAAGGCGCGGAGTACTCTGCACCGCCAGCTACGAGGCCCGCGCCTTCGGCTGCCGCTCAGCCATGCCTGGTTTCAAGGCGCTTGCTCTTTGCCCGCAGCTCATCTTCGTTCCTGTTAGATTTGATCTCTACAAGCAAGCCTCTGCTCAGATACGCGCCATTTTTGGAAGATTCACCGAGCTCATAGAGCCACTCTCACTCGATGAAGCCTACCTAGACCTCAGCCACTGGAGTAGCGATCCCGCCAGCATCTCCAGAGAAATACGCGCCCAGATCTATGAAGAAACTCAGCTCACCGCCAGCGCGGGAATTTCCACTAACAAGCTCATCGCCAAGATCGCCTCAGACTGGCAAAAGCCCAACGGCCAGCACCAAGTCAAAGCAGAAGACATCCCCGCATTCATGAAAAACTTACCTGTAGCCAAGCTCTGGGGAGTGGGGAAAAAGATGCAGGAAAAACTTACCTCTGCCGGCATAGAAACCTGCGGTGATATGCAAAAGCTAGACAAGATCCAAATGGCACAGAGCTACGGCAAATGGGGACTAGAACTCTACGATCTCTGCCGAGGGATCGATACCAGAGAAGTCCAGACCAGCCGCGTCAGAAAATCCATCAGCAAGGAAACCACCTTCAGTCAAGACGTCAACCGCGTGCAAGACCTGTTCCCAGATTTAGCAGAAATGTTAGAATCTGTTAGAGAGTCACACCAGAAGCGCTACTCAGACCGCATCATCAAAGCAACAGTAGTGAAACTAAAATTCGCAGACTTCACCCAGACCACCATAGAGCGAGCCACGGATCAGCCCAGCATAGAACTAGCCAAAGCTCTCCTCATCGAAGGCTGGCGCAGAGGCCGTCAGAAATCTGTTAGACTTCTAGGTGTAGGAATAAAACTAGCAGACCCCGAGCCAGAGTCACAAACACAGATGGATCTTTAATAGTTTTTTACACACACGCCAAACGTCCACTCATCACCCACAGTGGCATGACCGTCTCGGTCATAAGCCAAACCCAATGTGCCAGAGACATCCTGTCTCTGTCCATCAACCCCCTTAACATTTACCATCTATCATCTAGCATGCAGTCATTTCCACCATAATGAAGCACAACCCAAGCCACCCAGTGGCACGACCGTCTCGGTCGTAGACTCAACCCAATGTGCCAGAGGCATCTTGTCTCTGCCCAACAACCCCCTTAACATTTACCATCTATCATCTAGCATGCAGTCATTTCCACCACAATGAAACACAACCCAAGAAAAAATCTG
>CAKZMG010000211.1 GCA_937128235.1 uncultured Verrucomicrobiales bacterium | reverse complement strand
TTTCTTCCCAACTGCCCACTTGGCTGTAGGAGGTCCTTGCGGAGCGACATTTGGCTTATCGGCATCCACTCTGTTAGATTGAGTCTCTTCTTCATAGCGCTGCTTAGCTAGTGCATCCCAAGCTCGATGAGTGTGCATCCCCGCTCGCGAAATCGCCGGCGAGAGTGCTTTGAAAACATCTTTAGACGCATCATGTGCCGTTCCATTCCATTTTACCTCATTGCATTTATAGCAGACCTTCATGCTATTTTTTAACTGTCCACCTTCGTAGAAATCGATAGTGTGGTGAGGAACAAACATACAAAGTGTGTGTTCTGTTACTTCTTCTCCTTTTAAATTTCTAACATTCTCTAGAAACAGAATTTTCTCGCCTGGAGTCAGTTCCTTTCGTGCGTAGGTATATGTTGGAGGGTTGGCTTCCTCTGCAGGAGTCCCAAAAAAATCTACCTTGTGAGAATGCTCCTTGATGACAATTTTATCCGACTTTTCTATAGCCTCCGCTAGGGCCGAATTAAATAATTTAGGGTCTGACTTCACTACCTCAGGAATCACCTTAGTATCGCCTGGTGTGGGAACCGTGATAGGCTCAGAGGCACATGAACTAATCAATAAACTAGTAGCTCCCACCGCTAAAAACATGCATCCTCGTAAATTTTTCTCATTTAACATGACTAAACTATGTGCTGTTTACGAAGACACGTCAATCACTAAATGCTACTAATCCAGCACATCAGAAATCGCCTGCTCAACCGCCGCAACCATGATATCAATTTCTGATCGCGTGATGGAGAGTGGAGGCATCAGAACGATGGTATTGAGAATAGGACGCGTGAGTAGTTGATAGGTTCTAGCAGCCTCGCAAACTTTCATACCGACACCATTTTCATCAGTAAGCAACTCAATACCAGCAACCAACCCACAGCGTCTGACTTCTTTCACGTGCTTGCATTCATTTGCTAAATGGCTGAGCTTATAAGCTAGGTATGCCACTTTCTCTTTTACTCCTGTTAGAGTCTTTTCTTGCTCAAACACATCCAGGCTAGCCAGTGCGGCAGCGCATCCCAGCGGATTAGCCGTGTAGCTATGCCCATAGTAAAATGTGCGCTCAGGGGCACCTAAGAAACCCTTGTATATAGTCTCAGTCACTAGCGTAGCTGCCATGGGCAGATAGCCTGCTGTTAGACCCTTCGCTAGGCAGAGAAAGTCTGGGATGACATTCTCCTGCTGGCAGGCAAACATCGTTCCTGTCCTACCGAAACCAGTCATGACTTCATCTAAAATGAGATGGATCGCTTGCTCCTCGGTAAAATTCCTAAGCTCCTCTAACATCCCCTGCTCCCAGACATGAATCTGGTTCACGCCCTGCACCAATGGCTCAATGATCACAGCGGCGATTTTCTGTAGTGACTGGAAATTTCTAAGCTCATCAAGGTCTCTAACAAAATGCACAGTGAGTCCGAATTTTCTAAACCTCGCAAAGAATGCCTCCACCCCACCTAGCGATGCCGCACCGAGGGTATCCCCATGATAGCCACCGATAAAAGCGATGAACTCAGTTCTCTTAGGTTCACCATTTTGGATTCGATATTGGAGAGCCATTTTCATAGCACACTCGACGGCAGTAGAGCCATCGTCTGAGAAAAACACGCGCTGGAGATCTGACTCTGGGAAAAATGACACTAACCGCGATGCCAGCTCAGAAGCGAGTGGATGACCGAAGCCTAGGTATGAGCTGTGAGAAATTTTCTCTAACTGATTTTTAATCGCTTGGTCGATTACGGGATGATGATGCCCGTGAATATTTGTCCAGATGGAGCTATTGCCATCGATGTATTTCTTCCCCTCAGCATCACACAGCCAGACACCCTCACCACTCTCTATCATGATGGGCTGATGCTCTGGTGACATCCACATTTCCTGCTGGGTAAATGGATGCCAACAGTGCTGCTTGTCTATCTCTACGTGATCCATGCTGATAAAACTATCGCCTATGGCTTGCGCTACAAGCTATTTGATACTAAACAGAAATCTCATGCCTGTTTACTTAAAAATTCTAAGAGCCTTCGCGTCCATCATACTCTGCTTATGCGTGTGCCAATGCGCGCAACTCAAGCCCAGCGCATACCTTGATCTAGGTTCTGCAGCACCTACTGTTAGATCAGCAGATTTCAAAACAAAACTAGCTGAAGTAGCGAAAGCCAAATGGCATGAGGGCAACCACGTGACCACTCTACCGAATGGTGATACCTTCTTCCCAGAGATGCGAAAAGCGGTGAACTCAGCTAAGAAATCGATCACCTTTGAAACCTTCGCGATGGTGAGCGGCACGGAGACCTATTACTTCTGTCTCGCACTTGCTGAAAAAGCAAAACAGGGTGTAAAAGTGCACGTCATACTTGATGGCATTGGCTCTCGTAAGCTAGGGAAAGTCTGCACAGACATCTTAGTAAACTCAGGCTGCGAGCTGAAGTGGTATCGGAAATTTAACCCACTCAGACTCTACTACATCAATAACCGCGATCATCGAAAATTCCTCATCGTGGATGGTAAGGTAGGCTTTACAGGCGGAGCAGGCTACGCAAACTCATGGATGGGAAATGCCTCCGACCCCAGCGAATGGAGGGATACGATGTATAAGGTGACGGGGCAAGCCGTGGCTGACATGCAGCACATTTTTGCTGACAACTGGAAGGAGCTTACTGGTAAGCAAATCAGTGGCTCCGAATATTTCCCAAACCTAAAAAACACCGGAAACATGAGCGTGCAGAATACCATGGGAGCTCCTAGGGAACGTGGTGATACTCTTGGAGCGTCCTATTTATTAGCCATAGATGCGGCGAAAAAATCCATCCTCATCGAGCACGCCTACTTCGCCCCTAATCCCCCCTTGCTCGCCGCGCTGAAGAGAGCTAGGACTCGTGGAGTTAGTATAAAAGTAATCGTCCCGGGCGATCCCATAGACTCTAAGATACTCCGTGAAGCATCTAAGATCTACTGGCCATCTCTGATGCATGCGGGTGTGGAAATTTACGAATATCAAACATCAATGATGCACGGAAAACTGATCGTAGTAGATGATTACCTCACCATTGCAGGATCAGGAAACTTCGATAACCGCACTTATTTCATCAACGATGAAGCTAACCTGCACGTTCTCAGTAGCTCACTAGCAGCACAACAAAAAGCGATGTTCAACAGAGACCTGAAACAATGCAAGCGAATGTCTCTGCATGATGCTAAAATGAAATGGACTCCAACAGACATCTACAACCGCGTCGGAGCACACCTCATCATGCCTCAATTGTAAGTATTAGTTAAGGTAAATTAACCAACTGAAAACAAGTTGGAATACAGAGAGAAATAGTGTATATGTTAGAACTTAATGAGCGAGCAAAAATCTAACTCCCAACGCCTCAACCTCAAAACCCTTCTTTGGGATGGAGGTTGCGTGCTTGCTATCATCTGTGCAGTAGCTTTTGGACTTCTCTGGAAAAGCTCAAATGATGAAATAGCCGAACACAAAAGCAAAGCAGCCAAGCTCGAAAAAGATCTCGCTATCGAGAAAAAAATCTTACGAGAAAAACTCAATTTATCGGCTGAACAGTATAACAAAAGCTACCAAGAAGCCACTACACAACTCAGTAGCAGCCTTCAGAGTAAAGACTCAAAAATCGATCACTTAAAGAAGGATCTAATCGATCTCAATCAGGAAAAAATCAGAGCTCAACAGCGCTGGCGCGCACCACTCATTGCATCACTAGATATAGCGCAGGACATCTACGCGATGAAATGGGAAAGTAACAGCCGCGTCCTCAGTGACATGGAAAATCACTCCGCTAGGACAGTGACTGTCTGCGAAAAATGGGAAGAATTATGCGTTAAACTGAGCCCCTATCCAGAACTTGCACCTCAGGTTGCGAAACTCCGTATCCGCCTAGCTCAAGCCTACAGTGGGCTTGGCTTAGTGAGCAGGGTTGACCTCAGCAAAATAGACTGGAAAGCAGCCCAACTCGAAGAACAGAAGCCAGAGATAGAAGCTCGTATCTGGTTCAGCATCGCATCTCAGTTTGCTAGAATTGGCAAGCTTACACAAGCAAAAGAATATTTGGACAAAGCAAAAGCTGTGGTTCCAGAGATGAAATCGACACCAGACAAAGCTACGTATTTCTCTGCGATGATGCACCTCCTTGAAGCAGATATTTTAGCCTCCACTGCTCCTAAGAAGTCGCTGGAATTTTACATCAAAGCCTCGGATGATCTAGCGAAGATCGTCACAGCGGTCCCTACGAATACCAAACTAAGAACAGCTTTCATCCAAGCATGTCTAGATGGAGCGATGCTTAGTGAAGGCGGCACGAGCGCAGGGCAAGCTGAGAAACTCAGAAAGCGAGCATTTGATAACATCAATACGCTACTTTCAGATAATCCTAAGATTGAGAAACCACATCTACTCTACGCTGAAGTGAAAGTACTAGAAGCCGAAGACATGCTCCGTGAAGGCGAGCAATACAAGGCATCTGAGCTGCTCAAAGTGGCAAGAAAACACATCAAAGATGGTGGAGGAAGCGTGCTACTCACAGCAGAAGCCGATGGCTCTCAAGCATTCATTCACTGGGACCACGGCGAGAGAACGAAAGCAATGTCAATGATCGATGCTGCCATTGCCAAAGTGCTAAAATTTAAAGAAGCAGAACCCACAAATACAGAAGCAGATTACCGCTTAGCATCACTTTATTGGGTGAAATCATCCATGCAGATCAAGCCCGCAGACTCCATAGCAGACGGGCAAAAAGCTGTGCAGTATCTGGTAGCACTTGTGCAAAAAGGTGCGGGTAAGCGCGAGGCATCAGCGAGACGCATGATAGCCATTATCTACGGGGACATAGGCCACCAAGCCTACAGCTCTAGCCAGAAAGCCGTTGCCAAGCAATACTTCGAACAAGCCAAAAAACAGTGGGACTACCTCACTAAAAACTGGGGCGAATGTGATGAGTATAAAGAAGGCACACGCTGGTGTAAGTGGAGAATCAACAGCCTCTAAAAATATGCTGATGCGCTTGACTATCACCTCTTCCTCGGTGAGTCTTTACCTATGTCATCTCAAGTGCAACCTTTCATAGATTACCTCCAGCAACTTCAGCGAAAAGGTGAGACTCATGTTCATTTAGATGAAACTGCACGTAAGGTGATGCGGGAATTTTATCTAGTAGCAAAAGGCTATAAAAAACTTACCCCTAGCTCTGCTCTGACTGAAGCTGAAACGCCCGAGCAAGTTATCGCTACTGGAACTACTCCCCAAGAAAAAATTAGCTCTTTAGCGGCTCAAGCTCAAAATTTTAATCCCGCCAAGAGCCTTGGCACATTGCGTGACAAACTAGTGTTCTCTGGTGGCAATCCAGAAGCAGACATCATGTTTATCAGTGATGCTCCAGGCTACTTTGAAGAAACAAAGGGACATCCTTTCGCTGGACCAGCTGGTGAAAAACTAGACGGCATCCTCAAGGCGATGAATCTAAGTAGAAGTGACGTTTATATTTCACACTTGGTTAAATACCGCCCGTCCATGCCAAACCAGACCACAGCGAACCGTAAACCTAGCGATGAGGAGATCGATACCTTTTCAGCATTTATCGATGCCGAGATCAAAATCGTACAACCAAAAGTCATCGTCGCACTCGGCTCAGTAGTGGCTCATCATTTAACTGGCAGTTCAGAAACTACTGATCAGCTTCGCGGAAAATTTCATACCATTTCTTCTACTCAGATACCAGTGAGAGTTACCTATCCTCCTAGCTTCCTTCTCCAGAATGAAGCTCACTCAGACAAACGCAAACTGTGGGAAGACATGCTCGCTCTGATGGAGAAACTTGAAATTCCTATCAGTGAAAAGCAGCAACAATTCTTCCTGCCTAAACCATGAATGATGATAAACTATCAAAGCCAAAGAAGAAGCTTCTCACACGCAGGAAGTTTATCTTAGGTGGAATGGGGCTTGCGGTAGGTGATGCCTTTTTCATTGAGCCTAACATCTCGCATATTTCTAACAATAGCCTCACAGTCCCCTATCTCCCAGCTGGATTAGAAGGGATAAAAATAGTTCAACTCACTGATCTTCACTACAAGCCTGATAAAGATGAAGATCTCCTCTCGACCGTTGTCGAGAAAGTGAATCAGATCAATCCAGATCTCATCATGCTAACTGGTGACTATGTAGATCACGACACTAGTGGCATTGATCCAATGCTAGAGCATTTCTCCAAATTGAAATCCAAACACGGAATCCTAGCTTGCATGGGCAACCATGATGGATGGTGCACTGATGGAGACAGCTCATTTTATAAAACTAGATTTGAGAAAAGTGGAATTCAATTTCTCGTCAATGAGAACACCGCGCTCACCATTAATAATGAACAAATTTATGTGGGCGCTACCGATTATATTTGGCTAGGAAATCCAGATCCTAAGGCAACACTTAAAGGAATCCCTAGCGATGCCCCACTGATCACCATGGTGCATGAACCAGACTACTTTGACACCATGCTTCAGCACCGTGACCACCATCTCCAGCTCTCTGGACATACTCATGGAGGACAGTGCAGGGTACCAATCATCGGTTATGCTCCAAAAAAAGTGAAGTTCGGAAAAAAATATATCTACGGCGAGTACACTAAAGATAATAGCTCCATCTTTGTATCCAAAGGACTAGGAACTACAGGTATTCGCGTCAGGTTCTCATGCCTCCCTGAAATAGCACTGCACACTATCAAGGCTAAAGCTTAACAACAAAAAGCACGGCTTCGTTAGAAGCCGCGCTTTGTATTTATATCTTTAAGATCGAATCGATCAAGTTAACTAGTCCAAAGACTAGAAGCTTGAGCGGAATCCGAGCCAGAGTGTGGTTGCATCAGCGTCTGCAGCTCCCTTTGAAGAACCTTCTGCAGTCTCATATTCAGCACCGATCTGCACTTTCGCGTTATCACCACATACGTAGTAATTCAGACCTGCATAAAGAGCGTGACGCTCGTCAAATCTAGCACCTGCACCTGAAGCGTCAGCTGCGTAGCGGCTGAGGCTGATGTTGTTTCCATCTGAAGTTGCATACTCGTAACGAGCAACAAACTCAACTGTGTCCGCTACGATGAATGTAGAAGGCATGATGATGATACCTGATGTGTTATCTCCATTTGTCTCTTCTCCATAAATTGCGTTAACGAGTAGATCCCAGTTACCAAACTTATTCGTGTAAGCAAGTGAAGCTGCCCAGTCATAACCAAAACGGTCATCGTCTCCTGCATCAACATCATTTGATAGACCCTGTAGAGTGAGTGTTCCTCCACATGGGCAAGCATAGGCTAAGCTACCGTAGATCGCTGTTCCGTGTCCCCATCCACTAATTTCCTTACTATCCTGCTCAGTTGAGAAGAATCCAAGAGCTCCGTCAAATGGTCCAGACTTAGCTGAAACTTTAACACCTGTCGCGCGGACACCACCGTAGAAATGATTAGCTAGTACAGAACGCTCAACTGTCTTGAGGCTGTTAGAAGAAGTTGTTCCCTCTGCAGAGAACTTATGCTTCATACGTCCATAGGCGATGTTTACGTTCTCAAGTCCGATTGAATTACCAAGTGAATAGTTGAGGTATAACTCATCCATTTGCTTGTATCCGAAACGTACATCATCAACAGCGCTGTTCTTGTTGAAATCAGCAGCCGCTACGAGTGTGAAATCATTTAAGAACTGAATAGCTGTTCCTACTCTGAAACGACGAAGTTCGAGATATGTATCATCGAAGTCTGAACCGTTAACATCACCTTCTGTGTATGCTGCATTTACATGTAAACGTCCGCTTAGCTTAACTGAGTTGATGAATCCACCTTGATAGATACTTCCACCGAGTGATTCTAGTGTGTCACAGATACCCCCACCTGCTGGTGCTGGTGGCATTGGTCCTGCAACTGGCCCTGCGAGAGCTACTCCTGAGAGTGCCACTGCGCCTATCATTGTTTTAACTACTTTATTTTCCATGGTTATTTTGTCTGGTAGTAAACAAAAGTAGTCACCTTAATCTAAGTATGACTAATTTGTTATGTTGGTGGGATATTGCCTATGAAAAGAAGTCCCATCAAGTGTTTTTTTACCATGCATGGTATAAGTATATACAATAATCCCTAATCACGACCACAACAATCAATGTAATTAACTAGAAATAAACACTATATAGAACAACAAAAAGAAGTCATATACTTAACTTAAGCTTAGTTTTTTTATTTCACTAGCTTGGTGAATTTTCATCAGTTTTCCGTCATTTCCCGTCTCTTTAAGCATTAAGTAGCCATTTTCGTCCAAGCCTAACACCTCTCCTAGTATCTCTTTCCCATCTACAGTCATTCTAACCATCTGATTTGACAGATAAAAACTCTCCATTACTTGTTCAATAAGACTTCCAAAACTCTCCCCTATCATGCTCCCACACTGATAGATACGGTGAACTATTTTCGAGAGCAATTCCTCTCTATCCACCACCTCCCCGATTCTTGTTGATATTGATGTGGCGGTCTCTGCTATTTCATCAGGAAAACTCTGAACATTCACATTCAGCCCCACCCCAACAATCAAAAAATCATTCACTTTTTCTATGAGTATCCCTCCCAGCTTTTTATCACCCAGATAAATATCATTAGGCCACTTCATCGTAACGTTTAACCCAAAGTCCTTGATCGTATTTACAAGAGCCAAGCCAACAGCCAGCGACATTCTATTCCAAAATAGAACATCTACATCTGGTTCTACCACCAGAGAAAACAATAATCCCTCTCCCTCTCGACACACCCACCGATTTCCGCCTCGCCCCCTGCCGGCACTTTGAAATTCAGCTAAATAGATACTTCCCGATGAAGCCAGCCCAGCATTCACCGCTTTTTTCGCCACATCATTCGTAGATTCTACCTGCCTCTGATAGACTACTTTCCCAGCACACTGCGGAGTAGTTCCCTCAAAGGCAGCTTGATCAAATTTCACCACTTTATTCTATACTACCTTTCAATTTCACCACATCAGCACCAGATGGACTCTGAAACACGCGTAAGCCGAACTCATCCAAGACAGCTAACAAATGATCGAATATATCAGACTGGATACTCTCATACTCAATCCAGTTGTTATTATTAGTAAACACATAGACCTCCAGCGGCAATCCATACTCGCTAGGTTGCAGTAGTCTCACCAGCACCGTATCTGCCTTAGAAATCTTCGGGTTACTTTTGAGGTATTCATTCACATACGCTCTAAAGGTTCCTATATTAGTCAATGCGCGAGCATTAATGAGATCATCTTTACTCACTTTTCTCTCAGCATTCCACTTCTCCACATCCACTTCTTTCTGTTTAAGATAATCTTCTAACAACGAGACCCTCCTCATTTTTTCAAGCATTCCTTCGTCTAGAAATTTCACCGTCCCCATATCCAGAAATAATGATCGTTTGATGCGTCTCACTCCACTCTGGCTCATCCCCCTCCAGTTTTTAAAACTATCTGCTATCAGAGAATACGTCGGGATTGTCGTGATCGTTTTATCCCAGTTTCTCACCTTCACAGTAGTCAGAGCTACCTCTAGCACCTCACCATCAGCTCCAAACTTTGGCATCTCAATCCAGTCACCACGAGCTACCAGTCTATTGGCTGATAGCTGAATCCCAGCCACAAACCCGAGAATAGAATCCTTGAACACCAACATCATGATCGCGGTCATTGCTCCCAGCCCAGAGAACAGCAATAACGGCGATTTACCAATAATAGTAGCGATGATGAAAATAACCCCCATCATCGTCAGCACTATCTTTATTACCTGGAAAAAACTCTTAATGGGTAATTCCCTAGAAACCTCATAGTTCTGATAAATCCTCTCAATGACATTTAAAATAGAATTAACTGTAAACAACCCCAACAACACCATCACTACTTCACTCACCACCCGAACCACAGTTCCTACAGCACTCACCTTACTAGTTTGCTCGAAAATCTCAGGTGATAGATGCCAGAACATCGCTGCCGGCACGAGCATCGCCACCCACTTAAACACCCTACTGGACAAGAGAGCATCATCCCAGCGGTTCTTTGTTAGTTTTACCAGCTTAGTGAATATTCCCAGCAGAATTCTACGGAATAAATAATACACCGCTACTGCCACTACCACCAAACAGAGAAAAAGGATGCCTGATACAAATAACTGCTCCCACATTCCAAGTGAATCATAGGTCGCTGATTTACCATGCAAAACATGAGTTAATCGATCATGCCAAGATTTATAGTTCATGCACTTGCCATAACCCACGCACTGACTAGCTCAATGATAAAATAACAAAATATTGATCACTACTTCATCAGCCCCTCACTCCACTCACCATCAGGCACAGGAATTTCTTCGATGCGCTTCACCTTCAATAGTGGATACACCACACCATCTTGCCGCTCATAGCTCATTATGCCAGCAACCCTGACCCAGCTATTGTGACCTATATCAGGAGTCTCACCTTCAAATTCTATCGTCATGGGAACCGCCTGTGCATCCGCGGCACAACACGTCATCATCAATCTGAACAAACGCATCCGCTTACCATCTGGATTTCTATTAGGCTCATTCCGCAGCTTAGCCTCAGTCTCCACATAGAGCCCATTCACCACCTTCTCCTGCACCGTATCGCCAGCAGTGAAGAACAGCTCAAATATATTTAACATAAACGCCCCGTCCGGTGCCTTCGATGTAGATTTCTCTAATGTCTCTAGAGTAAATGGAGGCAAATCCGTAAAACTAAAATCCGCCGAGCTCACATCCTTCTCACTCAGCGCATCCTGCCTAGCCTCACTGATCCCATGAGTAGTCCAGCTCAGCGAGAAAAACATCGGCAACGCCACAATCATCAGCGCCACAAATGGATTCATGTCACCTCCATGCTCATGATCATCACACCCTTCTTCATCATTGCCATCGCCATGGTCATGACCACAGTCACTCTCCATCCCAGCTGTTAGAAAGCTAAACACCGCCATCACCAGTGCAGCTAGACCTCCTATTAGCACATAGATGTGGAATTTCTCCTTAAGGTAACCAGACAGTTTTTCATGCTGATAAAAATACAAAAGCAATGCCCCTATCAGCACCACGATCACGCTCATCACCCTACGCTCTATCACCTTCACTCTTTACCTCCCTCTAGACTCTGCATCATCTCCCTCAACGGCTCAAACTCCTGCCAAGCGACAGAAAGTAATCCGATTAAAACAAATAGCCCAATCGCAAAATAAAATAAAAACTTCTTCCTCATCACCGTCTGATACAAGAACAGCAGCTTCACATCCAGCATCGGTCCCAGCACCATAAATGCCATCTTAGAACCTATCCCCACTCCGCGTAAAGTTGCCGCCATAAACGCATCAGAAGTACTACAGACACTCAACACAAACGCCAACACCATCATCCCACCTGTCTCTAACCAGATACTATCCAGATGCTCAGTCATCATCTCCTGATTCAGCACATACCAGATATTAAACATCGCTGTCAGGCACACACCGATAGAAAAATAAACAGCCACATCCACACAATCCTGCACCCCAGACCTGATCGCCATCACCACCTTACTTCCTCCGTCATCATGCGAATGACTATGATCGTGGTCATGTCCATGCCCGCAGCAACCACCACCGTGATCATGGTGATGATGTTCTTTAGCATGATCACCTATGTCCTTTTTATCTCTAGCAGAGCGCAACGTCTTCAACAAAGAATCCCGCAAGACTTTCTCTGCCGGAATCACTAATAAAATAACACCTACCAAAACTGCCACACCATAGCCCATTCCTATCCTAGAAAGCACCACCCACCATTGATCCTGATCACTGAACGCATGCCACGTGCTCCAAATCGTCACCGGATTCACAATCGGAGCAGCCAGCATATACGTAAACGCACAACTAATCGGCAGCCCCTTCGCCACCAACCTCCTGATCACCGGCACCACCGCACATTCACACACAGGCAAAATTAACCCCATCAATCCGCAGCTTAAAATAGCCAGAAACTTATTCTTCGGCAGCAGCCGATCCATCAGCGATGACGGCATATAGACATCGATGAACCCACTAATCAGCGTCCCTAACAAAATATAAGGAGCTCCCTCTAAAAAGAGAGAGAGGAAATTCAGCGCGAAATCCGCCTGATGATTACCCAAATAAAAAGTCATAACCGCACAAACTTCTGCACCAACCACCACCACTTAGCAAGTCTCTAAATACAGCTAAGGTTTTTCCCGCATAATAAAGTCTATCGTCATCACTACTGGGTGATGATCTGAGGCGGGTGGATCACCGGCAGCCGCTACTCTCACCTCTACTTTATTCAAGCTAGGAGCCACGAATATGTGATCAATTCTTAATCCCTTCACCAGATCTGCCTTCCAAAAATTAAAAGTTTTCATCTGCTCTTCACAATGGTCCACCAGCAAGCCCTCTTTGAGCAAATTCTTCATCGCAACATTCTCAGTAGTCGCATTAAAATCTCCCATTAAGATATAAGGCTCACTTTTATGCTGGCGATTTTTAATCGTTTTTAAAATCAATACCGCTGACTTCTCACGCGAATTTTGACTCCGATGATCCCAGTGCGTATTGTAAACATAAATCCCCTTACCATCATTATCTATCAACCTCACCCAAGTGCAAATACGCGTAATCCCATTTCCCCAGCTCCTACTTCCCGCCACCTTTGGTGTATCTGACAGCCAGAATGTTCCGTGTTGCTTTTCATCCACTTTCCAGACTGATTTATCATAAAACACAGGTGAATACTCGCCTTTAGTTTTCCCATCATATCTACCAACACCCACCCGACCATAACCAGGCAGATTCTTTTCTATAAATTTCAGCTGACTCTCTAACACTTCCTGCAAACCTAGGATACTTGGCTTCTCATCCTGCACAAATTTTATCACCTTCGATCTCCGCACACTCCAATCTCGGTCACCTTTATCACCCGAGCTATCATAGCGGATATTATAAGAAATCACCTTTTGTGGAGCCGCTGCCCCACACTGGAGAGCCACCACTAAAAACATAACTAATATTTTCAACATCATTCTAAGTTTAAATTCTAATCACACCCTGCCCTGATCCTCATTCCTCGCCTTATCCCACTCGGCATCCATCTGCTCCATGGTTGCATTTGTTAGAGAAATTCCTTTTGCCTTCAACCTAGTCTCCAGCTTCCCGAAGCGATCCATAAATTTATGATTTGTCCTGTCCACCGCCACCTCCGGATCTACACCCAGTTTCCGTGCTACATTCACCGTCACGAAAAGTAAATCCCCTAACTCAGCCTCCAGCTCATCCGGCACCACTCCGCCCGCTTCATAATTCTCAAACGCCTCTTCCACCTCCTCTAGCTCCTCCCTCACCTTCGCCATTATTGATCTCGCATCACTCCAGTCAAACCCCACCTTACTCGCCTTCTTCTGAAGCTTCGCCGCCTTCAACATCGCCGGAAGCCCATCTCCCACACCATAGAGGTAAGGTTTTTCTTCGCTCCCTTTTTCTTGGCGTTTAATTTCATCCCATTGAGACAAAACCGCCTCCGTGTCACTCACATCGCTATTTCCAAACACATGCGGATGCCTGCGGATCAGCTTCTCAGAGATCCCACGCGCCACATCATTCATATCAAATCTCCCCGCCTCCTGTGCCATCTCAGAATGAAACACCACCTGCAATAAAAGATCCCCTAGCTCCTCTTCCAAATGCGGATGATCCTCACGCTTGATCGCATCCACCACCTCATACGCCTCCTCGATGAGATTAGAAATCAAACTCTCATGCGTCTGCTCCGCATCCCACGGACACCCACCCGGCGCGCGCAGTCTATGCATAATCGCCCGCAACCGCTCCACCTGCAACGCAGGCTCCGAGCACTCCATCATTTCTTGGTCAGTCATCACACCGCTATCATTCACCGCAACTCAGAAATGCACAATCCAAAATTCGATCATTTTCGCTTTCACTCTATCACTTTCCCGTCTATATTAAGCACCGATGAGCCAAGTAAAAAAAGACCGCTCCCCATGGGTAGTGAAGAAATGTGAATCCTTCGACGAGATGAGAAATTATCGGATTCAACAATGGCAGGAAGCATCATTCACTGTTCGCCTTGATGCAGCATGGGAACTGGTGCAGGAATATTGGAGCATAAAACAAAAAAACACAGATGAACTCAGACTTCAAAGATCTATTACAAATGTTACAAGAAGAGCAAGTTGAATACCTAGTTGTAGGTGGATATGCTGTCATTCATCACTCCCAGCCTCGATTCACTAAAGATCTAGATATTTGGCTCAGACCTACCAAAGAAAATGCTCTCAAGGTAGCCAGAACTTTTCGCCGCTTTGGCATCCCTTTAATAGGAGTCACTATTGATGACTTCGCGGACACTGGGCTGCAATATGCTGTAGGACAAGAACCCAGTATGATCGATTTTTTAACCTCCATTCCTGGATTAGATTTTGATAAATGCTGGGAATCGCGTGTAAAAGCCAAAGAAGATAACTTTCAAGTGATATTTTTAGGAAAAAAAGACCTCATCACATCAAAAAAAACAGCAGGAAGACTCCAAGACCTAGCAGACATTGATGAGCTAAACCGTGCTAACCCTTGCTAATCCTTGCTAACCCTTCTTAGAAGCAAACTTCAACAACTCACGTTCGTCCTCAGTCAGGTTTCCTATCCCTTCAGCAGAAACTTTATCTAAGATTCGGTTGACCTCTGCCTCATTCTTACTGACATCCATTTTTAGATGCGTGCGCGCTTTCATCCCTCTAGATCTTCCTCCTCGTTTAGTTTGTCGAGCTTGTTTTGAGTTGGTGCGTTTCTTCTTAGCCTTAGTTGAACTACCCAGATCCAGCCATTTCAAATTTTTCATACACAAAAACCCTACTCCCACGCCACTCAAATGCGCTAGCGACTCCGCGGGATCTGCTCGCTGTGCGATCGCCATCACGATCAGTAATCCTATCAACCCATAAACCAAAGTCGTAAGTTTCATCGGCACAGGGGGAATCAGAAGCCGGACTTGCTGGTTAGGATACCTCATCGCCACAGCTACCAGCACAGCCATCGCCAGACCGCTCGCCCCCGTCAATACAATCGACAACACATTAGAACTCATCACAGCATACACCGCCGCCCCCACCAGAGTGGTATAGATCAGCATCATCAAATACCTGCGTGAACCAATGGACTGCTCAGCCAGTCTCCCGAACACGAAAAATGTAATCATCGTGAACACCCAGCTACCGATATTGATATTCACGAATGGATACGTCACCCACCTCCAAATCTCTAACAGCACACCATTTCCGAGCGCTACATAAGGCATCAGCCTGCCACCTGAGCTCCCCATCCCTACTATATCTACCAGAAAACTTACCCCCAGGATAATCAACAACCACTTAGTCACCTGCGCACCCGCAAAACGTGAGCCGCTTGGTGGTGTTCGTGGTGCATAACCTGAGCTGTTAGATGGCGAATACTGTCTCATAGATTGATCAAACTATTACACCCCAACACCCAGCTTAGCAACCAATAATCTGATTACTACTTGCCAGAATTATCAGAACTCTTCGCCTTCTTCTCTTCCTCTAGCCCAGCAGTCATCAGCTCCTGAAAGTCCTTCGTCCACTTCAATGATTGCTTATGTTTAATATACTTAGCCAGATGAGCCAGCATGTTTGATGATGCCTGCATTTCATCACCCGCTTTATAGCAGTCCATCTCTTTATTCCACAGCAGCTCCAGATAACCGCTCTCCTTCCATTTCTCATACGCTGGAGGCAACATCTCCCGCTTAAGACCTATCCGAGTGCTATTAGGCACGGCACTCCAGTTTTTCAAAATCAATCCCTCATGCTCGATACGCTTTGTCCACGCCACCCTCAGCTTACTAATAGATGCAAGCTTCCGCAGCGGAGGCATCACCACTTTCTCATAAATCTGACTAATTTTTAGCGGAGCCAACGGCCAGTCCTTAGCCTCAAGACCATCTATATTATACGCCTTTGCATACACAGAGCTCAGCACATTTTGCTGCAGTATTCCCCTGTGACTCTTGAGTTTCTCATGATCAGCCATAATAGCATCCACCTTCTTTAGAGCCTCAGATCCCAGAGATTGCATTTCCTTAGGATTCGCTGCTGCCTCCACCGTGAGCAATAACCAATTCAACTGATGCTGCAGCGCACGGCGAAATTCTGCTGAATCCTGCCTATCCTTATGCCTGCGCTTCCAGTCACGAAACTCATGAGACGCCTTTTTCTGATCCGTAAAATTCACCTTCTCCACACACTTCAAATACAGAGCATGTGCTGCTGCATCACTCTTGATCGCACCCCTGTAAGCTATCAGCGCCTGCTTAAACCTGCTCTTAGATGATTTCTCAGCAGACGAGCG
This sequence comes from uncultured Verrucomicrobiales bacterium, assembly GCA_937128235.1. GTDB lineage: Bacteria > Verrucomicrobiota > Verrucomicrobiia > Verrucomicrobiales > Akkermansiaceae > Rubritalea. Next base: position 30,059 of record CAKZMG010000211.1, on the reverse strand, counting down.
TATCTCCTCCAGTTTCTCCAGAAATTCCTTCCTGTCCGCATCACTCAGACTATCTGGCAGAGCATACGTCGCCCCCATCGACATCACCAAAACCAAAACACTCCACCCCCTTGATAGCTTAAATGAAAAATTCATAAGCCATTTACTAGCCTCACCAGACACGCATCACAACCTAAAACACCCTCATTATCAAAGAAATCGCCACTATTTAGAAAAAAATCAATAGAAGGATTGCCAAACGTAGATTTCCCCCGTATAGACCCGCATCATTTTACGCCTCAACAGGCTACAAACAAAAAAGGAAAACTATTATGTCTGACCTCAGCAAATACAGAAACATCGGAATCTTCGCCCACGTTGACGCGGGTAAGACTACTACGACAGAGCGTATCCTCGCTCTCACAGGAAAAATCCACAAGATCGGTGAAGTTCACGATGGTGAATCCACCACTGACTTCATGGACCAAGAAGCAGAGCGTGGTATCACCATTCAGTCTGCTGCGACTACTTGTTTCTGGGACGATCACCGTTTCAACATCATTGATACTCCAGGACACGTTGACTTCACTGTAGAAGTTTACCGTTCACTCAAAGTTCTCGATGGTGGTGTAGGTGTGTTCTGTGCTTCTGGTGGTGTTGAGCCTCAGTCAGAGACTAACTGGCGCTACGCTAACGAATCTGGAGTAGCTCGTGTGATCTACATCAACAAGCTCGACCGCGTAGGTGGTGACTTCTACAAGGTCTGTGACCAAGTAGAAAAAATCCTCGGTGCAGTTCCACTCATGATGGTGCTCCCTATCGGAACAGAATCAGACTTCGTAGGTCTCTGTGATCTACTCACGCGTAAAGCATGGGTTTGGGATGACTCAGGTCAGCCAGAAAACTACGAGATGCAAGACATCCCTGCCGACATGGTAGATAAGGTTGAAGAATACCGCGCTAAGCTCATCGAGACCGCTGTAGAGCAAGACGATGACCTCATGATGGAATACCTAGAAGGCAACGAGCCATCTATCGAAGACATCAAAAAGTGCATCCGCAAAGGAACCATCAACCTAGACTTCTTCCCAACATACTGTGGATCATCATTCAAAAACAAAGGTGTGCAGAACGTCCTCAACGCAGTTGTGGACTACCTACCATCACCTACAGAAGTGAAGCCTCAGCCTGAAGTTGACCCAGAAGGTAATGAGACTGGTGAGTTCGCAGTTGTGGCTACAGACAAGCCGCTCCGTGCACTTGCATTCAAGATCATGGACGACAAGTTCGGTGCTCTCACATTCACTCGTATTTACTCAGGTGTTCTTAATAAAGGCGACACCGTCCTCAATACATTCACAGGTAAAACTGAGCGTGTAGGACGTCTCGTAGAAATGCACGCTGACCAGCGCACAGAGCTAGACTCAGCACAGGCAGGTGACATCATCGCACTCGTAGGACTCAAGAACACACAGACAGGTCACACACTCTGTGATCCTAAGCACCCTGCCACACTTGAGCCAATGGTATTCCCAGATCCGGTTATCTCTATCGCCGTTGCTCCTATTGATAAGGTGAACGCTGAGAAACTCGGTGTAGCTATCGGTAAGATGGTAGCAGAAGATCCATCATTCTACGTTGAGACAGACGAAGACTCAGGCGAGACCATCCTCAAAGGAATGGGTGAACTTCACCTCGATATCAAAGTTGACATCCTCAAGAGAACTCACGGAGTAGAAGTAAATGTAGGTGCCCCTCAGGTAGCCTACAGAGAAACTATCTCTCAAGCAGTATCAGACAGCTACACTCACAAGAAGCAGTCTGGTGGTTCTGGTCAATACGGTAAGATCGACTACACCATCGAGCCAGGTGAGCCAAACTCAGGCTTCGAGTTCGAATCAACCGTTGTCGGTGGTAACGTTCCTAAGGAATACTGGCCAGCGATTAAGAAAGGTTTCGAAACATCCATGGTCAAAGGTGTCCTCGCAGGATACCCACTCCTCGATGTGAAAGTCACTCTTACAGACGGTGGACAGCACGCGGTTGACTCATCTGCAGTAGCATTCGAGATCGCAGCGAAAGGCGCATACCGCCAGTCCATCCCTAAAGCTGGACCACAGATCCTTGAGCCTATCATGAAGCTAGACGTCTTCACACCAGAAGAAAAAGTCGGTGACGTAATCGGTGACCTCAACCGTCGCCGCGGAATGATCCAAGCACAGGAATCTGCAGCATCTGGCATCCGCATCAAAGCTGAAGCAGCACTCTCAGAAATGTTCGGTTATATCGGTGACCTCAGAACAATGACATCAGGTCGTGGACAGTTCTCCATGGAGTTCTCACACTACGCACCATGTCCTAAGAACATCGCTGAGCAAGTCATCAAAGAAGCTGCCGAGCGCGAAGCGAACAAGTAACCAATGTGCCAGAGACTTCCAGTCTCTGAACTAGTCAATTTCAAAGCCGTTTTGGAGCAATCCAAAACGGCTTTTTTAAGCAAAAAATCACTCCTAAAACACCATTTTGTAAAAATTTCATAACAAACTCTATTATAGCGACTTCACTTACCCTAGTTTAAAAATCGCGACACATCTACTTTAAAAATCGCGAACTATTTAGTTTGACTTTCGCGACCTATCTATTTATAATATAGCGGAAACAGAAAAACACCCATATTTTATGTCTTACTATCGCTGGCAGGAGCAACGCATCATTCAAGCGCTAGATCATCGCCGTGTGATCTTGCTCGCTGGTGCGCGCCAATGTGGGAAAACCACCCTAGCTAAGCAACTCAGCGAAACTCTCACCAAAAGCACAAAGCGTCCAGATCCCATCTACTACACACTAGATAATCTCACACTATTAGATGCCGCACTAAGCGATCCTCACGGATTCGTCACACATGACAGTCAGCTCATGATTATTGATGAAATCCAACGCGCCCCTCGTCTCCTGCTAGCCATCAAAATGGACGTTGATAACATCCAAGACTACGGCAGATTCCTCCTCACAGGATCAGCCAACATTCAGTCTCTCCCCAGTGTCAACGAATCACTGGCTGGCAGAGTCCGTAAAATCGACCTCAAGCCACTCGCTCAAGGTGAGATTCTTGGTACCAAACCTGATTTTCTCAGCAAGGCGTTCAAGCAGTCATTTCCAAAAACTTCAAGTAAACTAAGCAAGGATGACTACCTAGACCTAACCTTCAAAGGTGGCTATCCAGAAGCCCTCGCTATCTCCAAACACACAGAACGTAGGCGTTGGCACCTCGACTACATTAACGCCATTCTAGACCGAGACCTCAAGGACATCGCACAGATCAGACGCAAAGACAGCGTCCGTAAGCTAGTCGAAGTACTCGCAGCATGGTCATCCAAATACATGGAAATTTCCTCCATCGGTCAGCAACTCTCCGTCAGCAGACCCACCGTAGAAACCTACATCAATGCCCTCGAAACCCTCTTCATCATCGAGCGCATTCGCCCATGGCACAGCACAGACTACGACCGCATCAGCAAGCTAGAAAAAATGTTCATGGTCGATACTGGCCTCATGACTTCTCTACTCGGTTGGACACCAGAAAAAGTCCGCCTTGATGGAAGCCTCAATGGCAAACTCATCGAAAGCTACGTTTACACCCAGCTCATCGCCATCCTCACAGCAGACGATGATGAGTATGAGCTCTACCACTACCGCGACCGCGAGAAACGCGAAGTTGACTTCATCATCCAGCACGAAAACGGAGACATCCTAGGCATCGAAGTCAAAGCCGGATCCGCCGTAAAATCAGACTCCTTCAAGCACCTAAAATGGTTCAAAGAGCGCATGGCAAAAGAGAACCCCTTCACCGGCATCGTTCTCTACACCGGAGAGCACACCGTCCCCTTCGGAGAAAACATGTGGGCAGTCCCCATCAGCGCACTGTGGCAGTAATCCTCACGTCTCCTACCTCTGACAAGAAGTAATATACCCCCAACCTTTATCCTCTTTCTATTAACCTACTAACCACCCTGAAAAAAGCTCAGAACCTCATTTGAGGAATGCTACAAAGTATAATCCTGAAGCATCGGACTAGACAAAATTAGTAGTCGCGGTAAATTCATATCCATGGAACATAATCTAACCGCTCCGCTCACTTTTCGATCAGGTCATCAGATGAAGAACCGCTTTGCGCTGGCTCCGTTGACAAACCATCAGTGCGAGGATGATGGGATGGCGAATGATGCGGAGGTGAAGTGGCTGAGGATGCGCGCTGAAGGCGGATTTGGCATGGTGATGACGTGTGCCGCACAGATAGAATCTGGTGGTCGCGGGCAGGGATTCCCGGGCCAACTCGGGGTGCATACTGATGCGATGTTGCCCGGAATGAAGCGGATCGCCGAAACTCTGAAAAATACGTTCTCGGTGGTGCAGCTCCATCACGCTGGGATTCGGTCACCACAGGAAGTGATCGGTCAGCAGGCTGTGGGACCTAGTGCCCATGAGGAAACTGGCTCGCGCGCGATGACTAAAGATGAAGTTCAGAACGTGATTCAAGATTTCATTTCCGCGGCAGTACGCAGTGAGAAAGCTGGCTTTGACGGAGTGGAAGTTCACGGTGCGCATGGGTATTTACTCACCCAATTCATGAGCACCGAGCTGAACCAACGCTCGGATGAGTATGGTGGGAGTTATGAAAATAGAACCCGGATTGTTAGAGAAATTATAGCGGGGATAAAACGCGAGTGTTCGGAGGGATTTAGTGTGGGCATCAGGCTATCACCTGAAGGATACGGAATGCCTCTAACAGAAGTGACTAGGTTCTGCCAAGAGCTGATAGATGATGGGTCACTAGACTATCTGGACATTTCGCTCTGGGATTGTTCTAAGGAGTCTGCGGATGAGGAATTTCAGGGACGGAGTTTGCTCTCATATTTCACAGATCTCAGCTGGGGTGATGTGAAACTAGTAGTAGCAGGAAAACTCAAGACACCCGCAGACGCTGAGGCAATGATGGAGCAAGGGGTGGACTTTGTGATGCTCGGCAGGGCGGGAATTTTAACCCATGACTTCCCTAACAGGTATAAGGTAGATCCAGAATTTGAAGCTACTCAACTGCCTGTGACAGCAGAGCATCTAGAGAGCGAAGGGCTATCCCCTGCCTTTATAAAATACCTTAGTGGATGGGATGGTTTTGTAAAATAAGCTGACTATAATTAGATCACAAAATCGCCATTGCGGATGAGCGGGATTTCATTTCCTAGCCCATCGTAGCCAGTGACATCCACCTCGGGTCCACCGATCATGAAGTCCGTATGCACGATGCTGACGTTGACTCCCGCAGCAGTCTTCTCATCATTCGTCATCGCTGTGGCTCCCGGGACCGGCATTGGGTATCCGCTGCCTAGCGCTACGTGACAGCTGGCATTTTCATCGTAGAGAATGCAGTGAAAGACGTGTCCATTCTGATAGATAGGTGAACTGCCATCCACTAGTGCGAGCTCGCCGAGATAACAGGCATTGGGACACATCGCGAAGTAGTCATCGAGCACGTTTTTATTCGCCTTAGCACCGTAGCTGATCACCTTTCCATCTTCAAATTCAAACCAAGCACCCTCCACCGTTTTCCCTAAGACAGTGACGGGACGGACGACTTGCATGCGACCTTCTGTGCCGCCTCTATTCGGAGTGGTGAAGCACTCTTCGGTGGGGATGTTTGGGATGAACCCCTTGTCACCATTTCCGGCGGTAGGGATGCCTCCACCTATCCATTTAGCACCTGCGATGCATTTCACCTGAAGATCTGTCCCAGGCCCTCTGAATCTTACTTCAGCTAAATTGAGAGCACTAAGCTTCTCACATCTTTTCTGGAGAGTCTCCCCCTTCTCTCTCCAGTGCGCGCTCGGATCATCCGCGTCTAGGTTTAAAATTTTCACTATCCCTAGCCACAATCTTCTCTCGACTTCAGCTGATGGCTCTAGGTCATACACCTTTGCTGCCCAGCCTGGAGTAGGAAGTGCGGCTACGCACCATGTGATCTTTCCTGCGGCACAGGCATCGCTCACAGGCTTGCCTGAAATGCTCTGAGCTTTCTGAATAATGCTGAGCCGCTGCGCATCCAGAGATCCCATAAGATCTGGATCAGTGGGACCAAAGAGACTGATTTTTGCCCAGCCTTCATTGATCAGCGACTGGTTTTTCTTGTCGGTCCAGCTCACTAAATCATCAAGGTGCTCTTCTGAGCCATACTCCACACGCGCTTTTAATAGGCCTGGATCGGTCGCTTCCACGAGCACATATCCAGCTCCCATTTTGTAGGCTTCTTCTGCCACGATGTTGAGAAATTTCCAGTGATACGGCTCAGCAGCCACTACTAGATTCTGTCCTGGCTGTAGATTCACTCCTACCTCTAACAGAAGCTTAGCATACTTTCTCTTGCGTGTTTCTTCGATGGCATCGCTCATGTGAAAAACTTACCTCTAGCGAGTGAAAAGCAAAGGAGAAATTTGTCTAACTCTCAATGCTCTCAAACACTCCCCCACCTAACAGAACGCCATTCTCGTAAAACCCGCAGATCTGACCTGGGGTGATAGCGCGCTGGGGGCGGATGAATTCTACGGAAAACTTACCTCTAGAATCTTCTCCATCTTCACCTTCCAACGGAGTGACCCATACTGGTTCGCTTTTGGCTCGGTAGCGGGGCTGGGCTTCTATTTTGCGCTTGGTAGTGACTGGTTTGTTCACCCAGGAGACGGTGCCTACGGTGCATTTGCTGGCGTAGAGTCCCTCGGTGTGGGACTCATCGTAGCCTACGATGAGTTCATTGCGGTCGGCATTTTTCCCTACTACGACGTAGGCTAGACCATCGCGTGGCGAGGCTACTCCGTGGCCTTTCCGCTGACCGAGTGTGTATAAATGTAAGCCCTTGTGACGACCGAGTTTCTTTCCGGTGTGATCGACAATATTTCCGGGACGATCTGGGACGTAGTGTCTGAGGAAGTCGGTCATTTTGACGTTGCCGATGAAGCAGATGCCTTGGCTGTCTTTCTTAGCAGCGGTAGGGAGATCAAATCTAACAGCAGCCTCGCGCACCTCTGGCTTTTGCATTTCTCCACATGGAAATAGCGCATACTTCGCCTGGTGTTGCTCCATGAGTGCGAGGAAATAACTCTGATCTTTATTCGTATCCGCACCACGTAAAATGTCTGAGCTTCCGTCTTCTCGCACGCGTTTCCGCGCATAGTGCCCAGTAGCCACTGCCTCGAAACCCTGCTCAAGTGCGTAGTCTAGGAAGACTCCAAATTTCATCTCTCTGTTGCAATACACATCCGGGTTCGGGGTAATCCCGCTGCGGTATCCATCTAACAGATAGTCCACAATGCGCTCTTGGTATTGGTCAATGAGATCCACCACACGAAATTCTATACCTAGTTTCTTAGCCACCGCGTGAGCATCGTCCACATCATCCTGCCATGGACAATCCCCTGGGACATTATCCGTGTTGATCCAGTTTTTCATATAAGCGCCCGTGACCTCATGCCCCTGCTCAATGAGAAGGGCTGCCGCCACGCTGGAATCTACACCCCCAGATAAACCTACCAAGATCTTTGCCATGGGTGATAGCTAAATCATCCGAGCAAGATTCGCCAACATTATTTTCATTCTTTATTTTCAATCTTTATCTCACACCAAGCGTAAATTTCTTGATTCCCCCGCCATTTTCCTCCTACAAGTCAGCCATGTCTGAGACCACTACTGAGAACGAAGAAGATGATAAGAAGAACTCTAACCACATCGCCGGGTGTGGTATCTTCTTGGTGATTCTTGGGATGGTCGTGTTTCTTGTTTCTGTGGCAGTTTATAGTTATTTCGATCACAAGAGTGCGTTTACGAAGTTCAGCCAAGAAGAGATTACCCCTACCGAGCTAGCTTCTACCAGTGATTCAGCTTCCACCACTGCGCTTGAGAAGAAATTTTCTGATTTTGGAGCACTCGTCAAAGACAAGAAGCAAGCATCGATGAACCTTACCTCTGATGAGATCAATCTTGCCATCGCACATTTTGAGAAGCTTGCGGAATTTAAAAATAAACTCTACGTCACAGCCATCACTGACCAGCACATCGAAGCTAGGTCCTCATTTCCAGTCAATGTTGGATTTGATGGCATCCGTCACGTCAACGGCAAGCTCTACCTCAAGCCCGTAATCGCTCAAGGATCTATCTTCCCAATCGTTGATAAAGTGGAGGCTGACACAGGTGCTCCAGTACCTGAAAAAGTCCTCCAAGCCATCCCTGTGCTCATGTTTGCAGGATACCGAAATGATGAAAGCATCCAGAATGTGTTCCACAAACTCACCAAAGTAGAGCTCATTGATGGCAAGCTACACATCACGAGTAACCCTGCCAGCACCGCCACCGCCATCATCGATATGGATGTCTCAGATGAAGCCTCCGTAGGTTTCCAGCTCTTCGGATTACTGACCTTTATCTTCATCACTACCCTCGCCTTCGTGCTGTGGTATTCTAAATTTAAGAAGAAACAAAAAGCGAGCGAGTAGTTATCATCTTGCCAAACATACTGAAACTCCCTAGCTTGCCTTTATGGAATCCCATGAAGTGTTAAAAGATGCGTTTGATAAATCATCACCAAAGGAAGTGGCATCGGAGCTCGGTGTGTCGTTATCCCTTGTCTATAAATGGGCGCAAGAGCAGTCAGATACTGGCTCAGGTAGTAGAAATCCGCTGGATCGCGTAGTGGAACTTTATAAACTCACGGGAGACCCGCGCATTCTCGAATACATTTGTGAGCATAGTGATGGCTACTTCGTGAGAAATCCTGTCAGCCATTGTCAGCAAGGATTTCAGGTTCTTCCAGCCACGAATGAAATCATCGCTCAGTTCTCATCACTACTGATGCGTATCTCGGTAGCGGCTCAGGATAACTCGATCACTAATGATGAAGCGGAAGAAATAAGACATCTGTGGGATAAGCTAAAAGGCTACGGAGAAGGATTCGTCCGCTGCTGCGAAGAAGGCGATTTTGAACTCATGGAAGACGAAGATCCCGAGAAGACGAAAGAAGTCGTCAAAGAAGTGCGCAAGACTTTGTATTAAATTGACACATCTCCCAGTTATGTGGCGTAGTCTATAAATGCCGCATCATTTTCAGTCTCCATCATTTTCTCGCCGTACCTTTATTACCACTGCGGTTGGCACTGGTTTTTCTACCATTTTGAATGGCAAGGAAGTCGATGAAAACCTCATTATTTATCAGCCAGAAAGTAACATTTATAAGAAGCTGAATGTGCCGTTCAACTCTGATCTCAGCTTCACGCCAGCCGCCATCGCCGCATGCACCGATGAGATTTCTGTGGCAGCTGCCATCCGCTACGCACGTGAAAACAAACTCAAGATCTCCATCAAATCTGGCGGGCATTCATTCACAGGATCATCACTGATTAATGGTGGACTAGTCATCGATGTCTCCGGGATTCGGCAGAAATTTTACCGAGCTAAGTATCTCAGCTTTACTGCAGGAGCAGGACTAAAACTCGGGGAGGTCTATGACTACCTACTCAGAAATGGCAGACTGCTCCCCGCTGGATCATGCTCAGGTGTGGGGCTCAGCGGTCTCACCCTCGGTGGTGGATATGGGTTTTTCGCGCGTCAGCATGGACTCACTTGCGATCACCTCCAACAGGTGAAAATGGTGGATGCTAGAGGTAAGTTTTTAGATTCTGACAATGATCCTGAGCTACTCTGGGCATGTCGTGGTGGTGGGAATGGAAATCTAGGAGTCATCACTTCCATGAAATTTTCCACAGTCCGCGCTCCTAAAATGTTCACCACGCAGAAATTCCGCGCATCAAAACTTACCCCTAGCCGGGCTGCTAAACTACTCAAAGGCTGGTTCGAGGTCGCGGCAGAGCTTCCTAAGCCCATGTTCTCCGCCTTCATCCTCAATGGTGGGCATCTCACCATTCTCATTTCCTCCACCTACTCATCCTCTGGACCCGCCTTCCAGAAAGCGAAACACGCGCTTCTCAAGCTGGGAACTAAAACCAGAGGAACCTATTCTAAGCCCACAGCCACCGCTGTGAAAACGTATTCTGGCAGACCAAATCCACTCCCATTTAGAAACATGAGCGCAGGCTACTACAATGGGTTCGCAGACCTAGAGGACATCGCAGAAGAGCTGATGAAAACTACCATCGCTAACCCCGGAGTCCTCTTTCAGATCAATACTCTCGGTGGTGCGATCAGTGACTCGAAGGTTCCATCTGCCTATCCTCACAGAGCCTATCCCTTTCTCGGTGAGCTTCAGAGCTACTGGCAGTCTCCCGCTCAGAAAGCAACGCTCATGCCGGCAGTGGATAAGATCCGTCAGCTTCTGAGCCACATCCCTCATCACTACGTGAATTATCCAGACCCAGACTTGAAAAAGCCTAATCGCAGCTATTATGGGGAAAACTTAGAAAAGCTCAGCAAGATCAAACAAAGACTCGACCCTGAGAACTTCTTCTCATCAGCGCACCTGTCCATTTAATACCAGACACTTACGCTAATGTGGCGAAATTGTCACCATGGTAGAGTTTATCCACCTTGACTTTCACCTCTCTAAACGACAAATCTGTAAGCACAACCAACCAACACAAACTATAAAATACTATGTGGGACGCAATTGTCAAAATACTTAGCATCTTAGGTGCTCTCGGAGTCTTTCTTTACGGAATGAAAGTCATGTCAGAAGGAATTCAAAAGGTCGCTGGAGACAGCATGCGTAAAGCGCTTGCCACCATGACCAAGAACCGCTTCAGCGCAGTATTCACAGGTTTTTTCACCACCTGTTTAGTCCAGTCCTCCTCAGCATCTACCGTCTTGGTTGTGAGTTTTGTAAACGCCGGTCTCCTCACACTTGTTGAGTCTATCGGTGTCATCATGGGGGCTAACCTTGGAACTACGATTACTGCTTGGCTTATTGCATTCATTCCTAAATTCAAGATCGCACATATTGCTCTCCCTATGATTGGTGTCGGCTTGCCTCTCTTCTTTACTGGTAAAAACCGCTGGAGATCATTCGGGGAAACATTGATCGGATTCGGTCTTCTTTTCTATGGTCTATCTCTATTAAAAGATCAGGTCCCTACAGCCTCAGACATCACAGGTGGTGCCGCTGATACGGTAAAATACTGGATCGCTCTTATTCAAGATTCTCAATACTTCTCCACTATTCTCTTCCTCATTGCAGGTATTATCCTCACACTTGTGGTGCAGTCATCTTCCGCAGCCATGGCTATCACCGTTGCCTGCGCGTGGAACGGCTGGCTTGGCGATGATCCTCAGACCGTATTTGTAAGCTGTGCTTCCATCGTACTTGGCGAGAACATCGGGACAACAGTGACAGCTTGGCTCGCCTCACTCTCTGCAAATGTAAGTGCCAAGCGTGCTGCCCGAGCACACTTCCTTTTCAACATCATCGGTACAATCTGGGCGATCCTACTCATCATCCCTCTCACCTCACTAGTCTGGAACTCTCTGCACCTCTTCCCAGACTGGATGGTAGAAATAAAGACAAGCAAAGCAGAAGGAGGCATCCCAGCTGGACTAGTCAAAGTAGCCTTCGCAGTAGCTATTTTCCACACTACATTTAATCTTGCTAACATCTTGCTACTCTTGCCATTTACTAAGAAAATTGCAGACATCGTTCAAAAGTGGGTCAAGGACAAACCAAAAGGAGAAGACGCTCCATCCATTCAATACATTTCCCAGAATCTCGTGGATCTAGGTGAACTCAACATTGTAGAAGCTGACAAAGCTCTTAAGAACTTCTCTCGTCACTGTGTTTCTATGTTCGAGGGCTATGAAAAAGTCTTTGATAGTCCAGACCAAGACATGTCTAGCCTGGTGAATAAACTCAAGCAAATGGAAGATGATGCAGACCTGATGATGCACGACATCACCAATTATCTAGTCCGCTGCACCTCCAATGAGATGAGCGAGCTAAATGCTGAAAAAGTCACTGGCATGCTACGCATCACTGCTGAGCTAGAAGAATGCTCTGACGCTATTTACAGACTCGTTAAACTCGCTGAGCGCAAATACAGAAAAGGTAATATTCTCAGTGAAGAACACACCACCAACATTAAACTCTTCGTTGCTCACATCAAGTCATACCTTAATTACACTGATGAAAACATACTAGGAACAGTTGACCTTGCGGAGGTCAGCGCGTTTGATGATAAAGCAGCCCAACTCAGAAACGACTTCAACAAATCTGCCATGAAGCGTATGACTGATGGTGACGTGAAAGTAGAAATGCTAAATATCAACACCAACAACGAGCTTAGAGGAATCGCTAATCAATTAACACACATTGTCCGCACTTCTAAGGAAGTCAGCAGCTAAGAACTAGATGTATCTAGTCTCGTGTTTTTATGGCTAAATTATCACCATAAATGGAGAGTCATATCACAGAGAAATGTCATGGTAGAGAAGACATGCAGACTATTCTCATCATCGAAGACGAAGTTGACATCGCTGAGCTCATCAGCTTCAACTTAGAGCGCCATCAGTTCATCCCAGAAATGGCACATGATGGTCAAGCTGGAGTGGATGCAGCATTTCTGATTCAGCCAGACCTTATCATTTTAGATCTCATGCTTCCTAAAAAAGATGGTTTCACGGTCTTCAAGGAACTCATAAATGATGAGCGCACAAGAAATATCCCCGTCCTCATTCTCACCGCCAAGGCTCAGACGGAAGACCGCATCGCGGGATTAGAAATAGGTGCGGATGACTACCTCACCAAGCCCTTCAGCCCCAAGGAACTAATCTTGCGCATCAAGGCAATACTCAAGCGATACACTAAGGCTACCTCCTCATCTATCTTTGAATGCCCGCCATTTAAGTTCAACAAAAGCACTCTGCAATTGTTTGCTGACAATGAACTCATCGATCTCACTGCGACAGAATTCAAACTCATGCTCTACCTCTGCGAACACACCAATAAACCGCAAGATAGAAACACCCTGCTCAAGGAAGTCTGGGGCTATCATGATGCCGTAAACTCCCGAACGCTCGACACTCACATGAAGCGTCTAAGACATAAAATAGGCACCCATTCTAATCTGATAGAGACTGTGCGTGGCGTGGGATATCTGATCACCACTCAATGAATCCGCAAGCCCTCACCATCACTCTCCTTCTGATCACAGCTGGCTCGCTCATCTGTAGTATTATTCTATGGAGACTTCTCACTGCTCAGAATAATAAGGCTCAAGCCGCCTACTCGACTCACAGAAAAGAACACAAAACCATCCTCGCTAAGACCAAGGCGGAGAGACGCGAGCTCAAACTGGTCCTGAATGCCTTCGATGATGCTCTCGTCATCATGGATGAATCTAGCGTCATCCAGATAGCCAATGAATCTGCCAGAAGGCTCTGCCAGGGAAGAAAGCTCCGAGGGAAGTCTATAGAAAATGCCTTTCTGGAAAATGAAATCTGCCAATACATCACTACTGCTCTGAGTAAGAAAGAGGCAGACCAGCAAAAAATTATCCTCACCAACTCTGGCTCCAGCCTTGGACAGAACAACCGTATCGAAGACACTGCATGGATCATCGACTATGCTCCTCTACCTAGTTATGATCTTAGTAATGATTCTAGCGACCCAAATGATAGCTCCCTGCTCCACCGTGTGATCCTCAGAAATGTCACCGCTGAGCACCGCACAGATCAAGTCAAACGAGAGTTTGTAGCCAATGCCTCTCACGAGCTCCGCACCCCGCTCGCCATCATCAGCGGCTATTTAGAAAACCTCATAGATGATGACGTGGTCGATAGCCCCGCTACCGCGCGCCGCATCCTCACCACCATGCGCAAGCACAGTGAGCGGATCTCCCGTCTCATCGAAGAAATGCTCATCATCTCCAAGCTAGAATCTGGCGCCTCTGCTCAGCTAAACAATGAGCCTTTTCAGTTAAATGACATCATCAACAGCATCACTGAGAGACTAGCCTCTCTCATCCAGAAACAACAAGCTCGTATCATTACAAACTTCACTCCAGACAACATCACACTCACTGGTGACTCATTTTACTGGGAACAAGCGCTCTACAACATCATCGAAAATGCACTCAAGCAAAATGCTGACAGCCCGCTAAACATCGAGATTAAATCGATGATCAATGAGCAAAACGATCAGATCACAATAGAAATAATCGACAACGGCAAAGGCATCCCCGCAGCTCACCTCCCCTACATTTTCAACCGCTTCTACCGCGTTCAAAAGCACCATTCTCAAAACGAAGTCAAAGGCACCGGCTTAGGGCTCAGCATCGTAAAACACGCCATCGAAGCCCATGGAGGAACCATCACCGCCACCTCCCAGCCAGGAGTCAAAACTACCTTCAAAATTACCTGCCCCCATACTTCAAATCAAAAATCTGACTGAGAGCTAAAAAATGTTGGAGTTTGCAATACACCAAGTGCTAGTGTATTGACAAATCATGCTCAAAACCATCCTAAAGCAGCCCCTTAATTACTCACTACTTGTCAGTGGTCTCATTTCTGGTTCCCTCCTTCTGGTCTCTTGTGATTCATCTAGCTCACTGGTGAATGAATTCAATGTATTTGATGATGAGGATGATGCTACTACGGCAATTTCTGGAATGGGAGTTCATCCAGATTTTCAGCATATTGTGGATCGGTTCGTGGTAGAGGCTGAGAAGAGAAATGTCCGCCTGGATCTCGATGGGCTAGATATTCAATACGGAAATACTGGTGAAGCCTACGGGGTATGCTCATTTTTAGGAACTGACACCAAAGATATCCTCATGAGCCCAGATCTCAGAAACGCCACTGATGAACTCATTAGCGAAATAGTATTACACGAGCTAGGACACTGCATCTTAGGCAGAGAGCATAGTAGCAATCCTAGGAGCATCATGCACGCTACGAGAATCATCGGTCAGCCCTGGAGAGCTAGTGTGCTCGATGAGTTATTTAGATAACTCATTCGGCATCTATTGCTTCTCAAAGACTCCCTCATCGCGCTTCTCCAGCACGGTGAATCCAGCTTTCTTGGCATCAGTGACAGAGAATGGTTTGGCTACTCTTGGGGTGTTTACCTGGCTGATGACTTTCTTCACTGCATTGCGGCAGAGTGGGCAGACTTCAAGCGGTGGTCTATCCACTGGTCTGCGGAGTTCAAAGCCCTTCTGACAAACCCTGCAGCTGTTGTCAGGGTCATCTTGGCATTCCGAAATGTATTCGTATAAAGGCATAAGTAAGCGCAAGACAGGGAGATCCCATCTTGCGCGATAAATATAAATCACAGTAGTGTGATAAAGTAAATTACAATCTACAATCTACCAGCTAGACTTAGTGACACCTGGGATCATCCCATGTGAAGCTAGCTCGCGGAATGCGATACGTGATAGCTTGAAGCGACGCAGGTAGCCGTGACGACGTCCTGTGTATGCGCAGCGGTTCACTACACGTGTAGGTGATGCATCACGAGGAAGCATGCTGAGTCCGATGTAATCTTTTTCTTGCTTAAGCTTAGCACGTAATGGTGCATACTTAGCTACTGTTTTTTTCTTGCGCTCGTTGCGCGCTTTCCAACTTGATCTTGCCATAGAGGAAGCGGGATTTATAGATTCAGCAGTTTTTTGCAAGCCTATTTTTTGTTTTTTGTGAAAAAAAGTGCTTTTTAGTGATAATCCGTCGGATCTGACCGATCAGCCTGATCTTTTTTCTTGGCTAGATGAGCTTAACTCAGGATAGTCACTAGAGATGATTACTACAACCGCTGAGAGGGCTGAACTACTGGCTGACCATTGTGAAAAACTTACCTCTGGGGAGCTTCTCGGGACGTTTACGGCACGGGATTTATTAGAGTGGGTCGAGTTAGAACTTGGTGATGCTGGTGTTTTGGATGATTTTGTTTCTTATGGTGATCCTGCTAGGGGTAAGTTTTCTATGGCGGTACCGCATAGCCCTATTTTACATATCCTGAGTGGTAATACCCCTCATGCGGGGTTGCAGAGTTTGTTGCGTGGGTTGCTGGTAGGGGCTGTAAATTTAGTTAAATTGCCCTCGATTGGGCTACCGGAGGTCAGTGAGTGGATAGAGGCTTTGCCTGCTGGGCTGGCTGAGTTGGTGGAGGTGATTGATGAATTGAGTGATGAAATTTTCTCTTCTGCGAGGACAGTGATCGCTATTGGATCTGATGCTACGATGGCGGAGATTCAGAGGCGGATTTCTCCAAGGCAGAGCTTTATCCCGCATGGGCATAAGCTTTCGATAGGGCTGGTGGAGAAGCCCTCCGCTGAGGCAGCTGAGCTGGTGGTGAGAGATGCTTGTGCGTTTAATCAACAGGGATGTTTGTCACTGCATACGGTTTATGTGATGGAGGGTGCGCGGAAATTTCTGCCGATGGTAGCGGAGGCGATGCGAGCTTATGAGGTGGTGAATCCTCGGGGAGAAATTAGTATTTCTGAAAGTGGAGCCATTTCCAATCTGCGTGAGGTAGTGCGGTATGAGGCGGCAAATGACCCTGAGAATGTGGCGATAGAACATAGCTTAGGGACTACGAGCTGGACGGTTATTTATAGGAACTCCCCTACCCTGGTTCCTTCGGTTTTGAATCGGGTGATCTCGGTGCAGCCTTGGCCTGATCACTTTGCTGAGCTTGGGGCTGAGCGGGAGTATCTTTCTACGCTTGCTGTGGAATCACATCTCTTGTGCAGAGGTAAGTTTTTTGATGCTCCACGGATTTGTAAATTAGGTGAGTCGCAGATGCCTGGTCTTACATGGCACCATGATGGGTTTGCCCCGCTGGGATCTCTGGTGCGGTGGAGAGATATTGACAGTTGATCTGCGATTACTAGGTGAATTTTAAAAGGAATCTAGGTTGCATAAAAGTAGGCAGTGTGCCAATGTGTCGCGGACATGAAGGACGGCTTTCTGGATAAATTGATCACGAGACTGGATAGGTTCTCACCGAGTGAGGTGCAGAACTTGGTATCGAGATTAGTGCGTGAGAAAGGCTTCATGGAGAGCGTGTTTGAAGCGCTGCGCGAGGGCGTGTTTATCGTGGATCCAGATGGGAATATTACCTTTGCAAACCGTGCTGTGCATCAGCTACTGGGGGTGGATACGACTCGCTGCGTGGGACAGAAGGTAAACGCTGTGATCCGTGGACTGGAATGGAGTAGCCTGGCTCATCCTGACCGAGTCGTAACGCGAGATATGGAGGTATTTTACCCTGAGAATAGATTTCTAAATTTCTACCTAGCACCGATCAATGGCCAGGTAGAAAACGAGGACGAGCACCTTGGCTACGTGATGCTGATCCATGACATCACGGAGAGCAAAAAGGCGCATGAGGAGAACTTAGAGAGTGAGAAGCTCAATGCGCTGACATTTCTCGCCGCTGGTGTGGCGCATGAGATAGGGAATCCGCTAACTTCGTTAGATATACATTTACAGTTGCTGGGGAGAAAAATCAACAAGCTGGAAGGTGAGGAAAAAGAGGATCTGAACAAACTGTTAGGAACTGCCAAACAGGAGATTAAGCGGCTAGATAATATTTTAAAACAGTTCCTCCATGCCCTGAGACCGCAGGACTCGATGCGTGAAAAAGTGCAGCTTCATAATGTGCTGAGGGACACCCTAACCACTCTGGAGGCTGAGCTTATCGAACGTAACGTTAAGGTGAATTTAGAGCTAATAGAAAACTTACCTCTGATCGATCTGGACGCGGGGCAGATCCAGCAAGCGCTCTATAATTTGATCCGCAATTCGGCACAGGCGCTCACAGCTGAAGATGGGCAGATCACCATTGAGACGAAATTTACAGATCATGAGATAGTAATGAGCATCTCTGATAACGGGAAAGGAATCTCTCCAGAACACATGGGAGCGTTGTTTGAGCCATTCCGCACCACTAAGAAATCTGGCTCTGGGCTAGGCCTGCTGATCGTCCGCCGCATCTTGCGTGAGCATGGCGGTGAGATGGAGATAGATAGTGAGGAAAACAAGGGCACTACGGTGAATCTGTATTTCCCAAGAATGGAAAAGCATGTCAGGATGCTGGAAAGCGAGGATAACCAACCACTCATAGAGGTAGAAACTGAAAAATGATCGATTTTAACGAAGGAAATGAAGCGGTAATACTGATCGTAGATGACGAGAAATCCACGCGTGATGGCTTACGTCTAGCTCTGGAGGATAGTTTTGATTGCTACGTGGCATCAGACATCCGCGAGGCGATGAATATCCTCAAAAGCGAAAAAGTAGATCTCATGCTCACCGATCTAAGGATGGGTGGTGACAATGGGATGGATCTGCTAGATCAAGCACTCGCACTGCCCCACCCGCACTCACCTATTGCCATCATGATGACTGCCTATGGTAGTGTGGACACGGCTGTGGAGGCGATGCGCAGAGGAGCATGGCATTTTGTGACTAAGCCGCTGAATCTCGATGAAGTGGAAATGCTCATCAAGCGTGCTCTGCGAGGTAGAAAGCAGGATACAAAAATAGTCAAACTAGAGGAGGAAAACCAACAACTCCGCAAGCAAAATGGGAAATCCCCTCATGGACTGGAGCGGCTGATAGGAAACTCCCCTGCTATGACTCATGTGCACCAAATGATCACCCAGATCGCACCTACTAAAGCAACGGTGCTAGTAGAGGGCGAAAGCGGTACGGGTAAGGAACTAGTAGCAGGAGCCATCCACGCGCTGAGTGGCCGCCCAGCTGATAAGCTAGTCACCGTGAATTGCGCCGCTCTTAGCCCGCAGCTCTTGGAAAGCGAACTATTCGGCCACGAAAAGGGAGCGTTCACGGGTGCTACTCAGAGAAGAATTGGCAGGTTCGAGCAGGCTAATGGAGGCACTATTTTTCTCGATGAGATAGGTGAGGTAGATCAGGCAACCCAGGTGAAACTACTACGTGTGCTCAGTGAAAAAACGATTGAGCGTGTGGGCTCTAACACTCCGGTAAAAGTGGATGTTAGGGTGGTGACTGCAACGAATAAAAATCTGGGCAAAATGGTTGCCAAAGGAGAGTTCCGTGAAGATCTCTTTTTCCGACTCAATGTGGTGAAAATAGAAATGCCTCCGCTGAGGAAGAGGTCTGAAGACATTATTTTGTTAGCAAATGCTTTCCTTAAAGAGTTCGCGATAGAGAACAATCGTGAAAAAAAACCACTCAGTGATGACGCGGCAGATTTACTCAAACACTATCGCTGGCCAGGAAACGTCCGAGAGCTCAGAACCGCTATAGAACATGGTGTTGTAATGAGTAATGACCCCTTCATAAGCCCACGACACCTGCCTACTTTCTTGTTAAAAAACGATCCTATCGGAGAAAATAACCAATTAGTTACAGAAGAAACAAAAAACAATCTTGCGAAACCTGCTGATTTCAACTTGAGTGCGCTGGAGAAAGTGACTATTGCAAGAGCACTAAAGCACTGCGACGGGAATCGCACAGTAGCTGCCGAGCTGCTAGGCATCAGCAGACGCACACTTCAACGCAAACTTAAAGACCCTAAACCATCTTAAACAACTTCATTTCTAAACAATCTCATGCAAGCTCAACACTCTATAGATACGAAAACAGCTATATTTAGAATCCTGTTTTTCACGTTAATGGTAGGCCTAGCCATCGTGTATATCATGTTCAACTTCAGAGGACTAACCTCTAAGTATGGTATGGATCAGGCTCAGATCGGACGTCAAATCGCTAAACAAGAAGGCATCACCACTAAGTTCATCAGACCTATGGCTATCCAGCAGCTCACTGAATCAGATAAACCAGTTGATATGTATCGTTTCTATGACACCACTCATTCACCACTCAATGTTCTGATCTATGCTGGCGTGATCAAGGCATTTGGTGGAGATGACCCTGAGAAATATGCCATGACGAAGAATCAAGACGTCTATACTCTGGATCGAGTGATCGCTGGAACCTGTGTGCTATTCTTCATGATAGCGATTGGAATAAACTACATCTTAATCTCGAACATGTTCGATACCAAAATAGCCTCCATCGTAGCGATACTCATGCTAGTGAGTGACCACTTCTGGAGTTTCTCACAATCTGGTCTTCCACAGATGCTCATGCTATGCATCTTCTCTGGTGCGTGCTATCTTATCTGGAAGGCTATTCAGAGACAAGAAGCCGGGCTATCACCTATTGTTCCTGTGATCTTATCTGGCTTCATGTTTGGTCTTCTCGCACTGGCTCATTGGATGACATTATGGATTTTCTTTGGATACATTCTTTTCTGCATTAGCTACTTCAAACCTCGCGGAATCTCAGCTATTTTCGTGACTCTAACAGTACTTATATTCATCGCTTTCCCTCTCATCTTCAATGCTAAGAACAGTGATGGTCTCATGGGAACTGCCTATTATTATATCAATGGATCTACAGGAGTAGGGCAGGACTATAATTTCAGGCAGCTAAATCTTCCCGCCATGAATGTGAAAGAACTAATAAGCAGAGTTATCAAAACTACTCTGCTTCAGACGAGCCAGATCCACACTCACATCGGAGGCTTTTTCTTAGCCACAGGATTCTTCTTAGCCTTATTCCATCCTTTTAAACGAAGTAGTATTGGTGTGTTCAGATGGTCTATTCTGATCATGTGGATATTTGCAGCGTTAGGAATGTCTGTCTATGGGCTGTCAGACGCCCCCTTAGACCCCAACCAAATGCATATTTTATTCATGCCCATGATGGCAGCCTTTGCTCTAGCTTTAATCAGTATTCTATGGGCCAGAATCCCCCTTAGCCAGCAACCCGGTATAGCAAGCGCCATTCCTTTTATCATCATTGTACTAATTACAGCGACCCCCATGATAATCAACATCCAGAATGAATTCAAATCTTATGGACCGAAAGTAGTCCCAGGTCAGTCACCATACACGCATAATCAGATTTTAACTAAGCACATTAAGGATGCTGAAATTGTATTCACTGATCAGCCATGGGCCGTGGCATGGTATGCTGATAGAACTGCTATCTGGATACCAACTAGTAGCAAGGAATTAAAAGCCATCGAGAAAACAGCTCAAAAATACAGAGCAAATATTGCTGGCATTTACCTCACGCCTTCTGTCATGACTGATAATTTAAATTACAGACTCTACGGCGACCTCACCCCGCTTACCATCAATTATTTAGGCATGATGCAAAATGGCGTGGGATATGCGGAAAAAGCACAAGCTACCGAGGAACTCGTTTCTCCTACTAAAGGACGGTACAACTTTAGAGTTCCCATCTCTGAGGACAAACCATTGAGAATCAGCTCATTTAGCTACACACTCTATACTAACGTGGATCCTGCTACCCGTAGCCAGGAAACTAGCACAGAAGAATAGCGCTCAATACTAACTGCAAAGCACTATTAACTGATATCAATTATGCCAAAAAAATCATCCACTAATGAGTTCACTTTTGAAAAAGCTGTAACTGAGCTTGAAGACATCGTGGTCTCCATGGAAGAAGACCAGCTTCCACTTAAAGAACTAGTTGATAAATTTGAGAGAGGTGCCAAACTTCACAAAGATTGTGAGGCATTCCTCACCTCTGCTAAGAAAAGACTCGAAACAATCGCCAACAAAGCAGAAGGCAAAACAGCCAACACCCCCCAATCACCAAGCAACGACGACGATGAAATCCGACTCTTCTGAATTACCACGTCTCCTTAAGACTATCAAATCCCCCGAGGATCTCAAGAAGCTCAACCGCACAGACCTGCCGTTGCTTGCTGAAGAAATCCGGGAAGTTCTGATCACGCGTCTCTCTGTCACAGGTGGGCACTTAGGCCCTAATCTCGGTGTCGTAGAGCTATGTATCGCTATGCACTACGTGTTCGATAGCCCGGCTGATAAGATGACATTTGATGTATCACACCAGGGCTACGTGCATAAAATGCTTACTGGCAGAGCTGAAGAAATCCACACCATTAGAACCTACGAAGGGTTGAATGGTTTTCTACTTAGAACAGAATCTGAACATGATTGTTACGGAGCTGGGCACGCGGGCACAGCTCTATCATCCGCACTAGGCATGGCATCTGCCAGAGACCTCGCCGGCGGAGACAACCACGTCATCGCCTTCGCTGGTGACGCAGCTTTTACCTGTGGTCCAACACTAGAAGCTCTTAATAATATCAATGACACGACAAAGAAATTCATTGTCGTTCTGAACGATAACGAATGGTCGATCGATAAAAACGTAGGAGCTATTTCACGCTATTTCAATAGCCTCCAGACTAGCCCCACATATTCATCTGTTAGAAAGAAATCTGCCGATCTGTTAGAGAAATTTGCAGGAAGCGGCATCCGTAAACTTGCCCACAAAGTGGAGCAAGGAGCTAAAAACCTCTTCTCTGAGAATGTCCTCTTTGAGAACTTCGGCATCCGTTATTACGGTCCAGTGAAGGGACACGATGTTAATTCCCTGATCGACACTTTCGAGTATCTTAAGGAGCAAGACGAACCAGTAATACTCCACGCCATCACTGAAAAAGGCAAAGGCTACACCCCAGCCCTAGATAACCCCGGTAAGTTCCATGGACTGGGACCATACAAACAAGAAGACGGCTCTACCGCAGCAGCTTCACTCCCTACTTTTTCAGAAATTTTTGGTCGCACTCTCACCGATATGGCAAAGGCGGATGAGAAAATCACCGCCATCACCGCAGCCATGCCAGGTGGAACCAAGCTAGACATCTTCAAAGAAGAACTCAATGAGCGCTACTTCGATGTAGGCATTGCAGAGGAACATGCCGCACTGTTTGCGTGTGGACACGCATGTGAGGGTTACAAGCCTTTCTTGGCAATCTACTCCACGTTCATGCAGCGCGCCTATGACATGATCATCCATGACATCGCGCTCCAAAACTTACCTGTAAGACTCTGCATGGATCGCGCAGGTCTCAGTGGTGACGATGGCCCTACACACCACGGGCTATTCGACATCGGATACCTCCGTCACGTGCCAGGTCTCATTCACATGCAGCCAAAGGATGAAGACGAATTTGTGGACATGCTCCACACCATGGCTGGCTACAATGAAGGTCCGAGCTGCATTCGTTTCCCTCGTGGTGCGGGCCTAGGAGCCAAGCCTAAAGCCACACCAGAAACTCTCACCATCGGAGAAGCAGAACTCGTAGCAGACGGATCAGACATCTGCCTCATCGGACTCGGTCACCTGTTCGAAATGGCTGTCGAAACCAAAGCCAAACTTGAGGCTCTGGGTTACTCAGTAGCGCTCATCAATCCTCGCTGGATCAAGCCTCTCGATGCAAAACTCATCACCGAGTATGCCCAGAAATGTAAAGTCGTCTGCACTTTCGAGGATCACGTCCTCATGCATGGATTTGGGGCTAGCATCATCGAACTACTGCACACCGCAGGCATCCACACACCAGTCGAGCGCATTGGCTGGCCAGATGAATTTGTAGAGCACGGTAAAGTGGATGTCCTCAGAGAGAAACACGGTCTCACGACAGAAAATGCCGTCACTCTAGTGCAACGACATCTCTAGAATAACACCGAGTCGCTCGATTATCAGTTTAATTGATGATGACATCAATCTATTCAATTTGCTTGTTAATTGATTTTTTTTTAATCTCCGTGTGAGATGAAAATAAAACACTACCTAATCATCGCTTCGATCTGCCAACTGCAGGCTTGTGCAAACCCTATTGGAAAAGCAACCAATGTTTCAGAAAAGGAGGTTGTTGCAAAGTACATGGAGACGAATACGACTCTCGTCAATAAATTCGATATTCTTGTAGGGAAGAATAAAAGCCTACTGGTAAAGCATGGCAGACGCTATGCGAAGCACAAAGGCATGGAGCGAACACATATATTGCCAGCAGGCACTAAAATCACACTCACCAAGATTGACCGGATTCAGGGTGATGGCTTCGTGTTATTTAATGCCACAGGCATTGCCTATCCCAAGGGCGAACTCAAGGGGGTTCCCTTCACACACAAGTGGGGCTACGGAGGAACCTCTCCTCAGGCACCGTGGGAAAAACCCGGTAAGCGCCTGAAGAAGATCCTTGGCATCGAGTAGTATAGCTAACATAGAAGCACTACTCAAAACCCTCTAACAGATCATTCTGTTAGAGCATTTTTTATGCATTTTGCTCTTTTCTCTTCTCTGCGCGCTTGCGCTCATGTGGGCAGAGGACACGCTTGCGGATGCGGAGATGGTTTGGCGTGGCTTCTACTAGCTCATCAGCGTTGATGTATTCGATCGCACGCTCAAGACTCATCTTGATTGGTGGGGCTAGGGTCTGCGTGTTGTCTTTACCTGCTGATCTATGGTTAGTGAGCGCCTTCTCTTTAATAGGATTCACTGCCAGATCTACCATACGTGGGTTCTCACCGATGACTTGTCCTTCATAGACTTCGTCTCCTGGCTTGATGAAAAGCTTACCTCTGTCTTCGAGCGGAAGCAGTGAGTATTGGATCGCTGTTCCCGTAGCCATTGAGATGAGTGTTCCAGTGGAGCGGGTGGAAATATCACCGCAGTATGGAGCATACTCTTTAAATAAGTGAGACATGATGCCGTGACCACTTGTTAGACCCAGAAGCTCGAACTCGAACCCAATGAGTCCACGAGTCGAAACGGTTGCTTCTAGAGTAGATCCGTGAGCGTTCATGCCCATATTTTCTACGCGTGCTTTACGGTTAGCGAGTGTCTTCATCACACCACCGAGCGCGTCTTCTGGACATTCTACGTAGAGAGTCTCGAACGGCTCAAGCTGCTTGCCGTATTCATCTTTCTTGATGATCACGCTTGGTCTGGAAACAAGAACCTCGAACCCTTCACGACGCATCGTTTCTACGAGAACTGCAATCTGCATCGCGCCACGGGCTGCTACATTGAACACGCCTGCTCTATCAGAGTCGCTGACTTCGATAGAAATATTTGTCTTCACCTCACGCATCAGGCGGTCACGGATAGCGCGTGATGTCACGTGCTTACCATCTCTACCTGCATAGGGGCCATCGTTGATGCTGAACTGCATCTGGATTGTTGGCGGGTCAATGTTTACGAATGGTAATGGTTCTGCATCCTCAGAAACAGCGAGCGTCTCACCGATGTCGATGTCCTCAAAACCTGCAATTCCTACGATGTTTCCAGCAGAAGCAATAGCGGACTCAGCACTAGCGGATGAACCGTATTCGAATACGCGGCTGACTTTGTTACGCTGTTTCGTTCCATCTTTTTTGTGAAGCCAGATGCTATCGCCTTTTTGGACTTGTCCTGAGAGCACTTTTCCGAGGGCGATTCTTCCCACGTAGTTATCCCAGTCAATGTTAGATGCTAACATACGGAATGGCTCATTAGCAGTTGCCTCTGGTGCTGGCACGCTGTCCACGATCCCCTGAAGAAGCGGAAGCATGTCCTTATGCTCATCTGATAAATTTCCTACAAAGAAACCATTCTTCGCTGATCCGTAGAAGAATGGTGCCTCAAACTGCTCTTCAGAAGCCTCTAGCTCTAAGAAAAGCTCTAGCACCATATCATGCACTTCCTCAGGACGTGCGAAATCTCTATCCACCTTGTTCACCACCACGATCGGGTGGAGACCTTCTGCGAGTGCTTTTTTCAGCACGAAACGTGTCTGAGCCTGTGGCCCTTCATAAGCATCCACCACGAGCAGAACACCATCCACCATCTTCATCACACGCTCCACCTCGCCACCGAAGTCTGCGTGTCCTGGTGTATCGATGATGTTAATCGTGTAGTCTTCCCAGTGAATGGAAGTGTTTTTAGATTTGATCGTAATCCCCTTTTCCTTCTCAAGATCCATCGAATCCATTGCGCGCTCTACCTTTTCTTGGTTATCACGGTATGCTCCACCCGCTTCCAGGAGCTTATCTACGAGAGTAGTCTTGCCGTGGTCAACGTGTGCGATGATCGCAATGTTTCTTATCTTGTCAGTCATAATTACTTGTGGTTTAAAATTTTGGTCTTAAGACGCTTCTTAAAGTGCTTCTAAAATTCCGTGGGCAACATCTCCAGATTTGTCCATTTTGCAACACCAATCTCAAGTAATCTTAAGAAATATCACTTTAAGCAAAACTCTTACTCGACAACATTTTCCCCCATCGCTAGAAATAAGCACGGATTTTGCTAGAGTGATCTTTACGCACATTTCCTCAAATCTTGGCACGCTAACTGCTGATCAAACATCACATCCAATATAAATTACAACGAACAACATGGCTAAATATAGACTAGATTACATCTGGCTGGACGGTTACACACCAGTTCAGAACCTCCGCACTAAGTGCATGATCAGAGACTTCGATGATTTCCCAACATTAGAGCAGCTTCCCGACTGGAACTTCGACGGCTCATCCACTAAGCAAGCAGCTGGTGGTGACTCAGACTGTATCCTCAAGCCAGTAGCTCTTTACCAAGATCCTACACGTCAGAACGGCATCCTCGTGATGTGTGAAGTGATGCTCCCAGACGGAACTCCGCACCCATCAAATGCTCGCGCTACTGTGATCGATGACCCAGGAACATGGTTCGGATTCGAGCAGGAATATTTCCTCTATCAAGATGGACGCCCACTCGGCTTTCCTGAAGACGGTTACCCAGAGCCACAGGGACCTTACTATTGTGGCGTAGGCTACAAGGCTGTTGGTGATCTTGGTCGCGAGATCTCAGACCTCCACCTCGACTACTGCCTCGCTGCAGGAATCAACCACGAAGGCATCAATGCTGAGGTTGCGAAAGGTCAGTGGGAGTTCCAGATTTTCGGTAAAGGTTCCTACAGAGCAGCTGACGAAATGTGGGTAGCGCGCTTCCTACTAGAGCGTCTCTGTGAAGAGTATGCTATTGATGTAAACTATCACTGCAAGCCAGTAGATGGCGACTGGAACGGCTCAGGCATGCACTGTAATTTCTCTACAGATCACCTCCGCGACACTGGAGGAAAAGACTACTTCCTCAAGCTTATGGATGCCTTTGAGGAAAATTGCGAAGAGCACATCGCCGTTTACGGACCTGACAATGACCAGCGTCTCACAGGACTTCACGAGACACAATCGATCGATAAATTCTCATGGGGAGTCGCTGACCGCGGAGCCTCTATCCGCGTGCCACATGGCTTCGTAGAAAATGACGCTTACAAGGGATACCTTGAGGACCGCCGTCCAAACTCACAGGGTTGCCCATACAAGATCGCATCTCGCGTGATCAAGACTATCCAGTCTGTTAAGGTTTAATTTCCTTACCTTTCTTATCACCAAAAAGGCTCATCATTAACTTGATGAGCCTTTTCTATAAGTGCGTTTGCTGTATGTTTACTTCTTTTTCGAGATGCTTTTAAGGTATTCGTAAACTGAGTCGAACTGCTTATTGGCATCGTTTTCGTGGTCTGGGAGTGGTGATTTGTTGTCCAAGGTGTAGCGCGGCATCTTAGTATCTGGGGTGATCAGAGTCGGATTCTCCATCCAGCGGTGGTAGAAGCCTGTGCGGAGGCGGTTACCTACTTGGTCAAAATTAATACCCTCCACCTCGAAGGCGGCTAGTGCTTTTGCATCGCCATTTGCATGACAGATGGTGCAGGCGAACCCTCCAGTGGTCCCGATGATTTTTTTACCAACTTTGGCTTTTTCTTCATCGATATTCTCGAAATCTGGCTTGCTTGGAGCGAGTCCATGCTGAGCTGTGAGACCCTGGGCAAGAAGATCTGCCCGTGTCTCAAAGGCAGGCATACGCATCGCTAACCATGGACGCGGGCGGGCGGAGACTTTTCCACTTATCATTCCGCTGAGGTAGTCTGTGTGGAGCATTTCCCCGATGTAGGTCATGTGAGGGCGAGACTGATCTATCTTGTGATGCTCGTCTTGCGGAATGCCTTTGGTGAGATGCTCGCTACTGCTATGAAGACTAGCGAGAAGTGAAGGCTGGTCATCACGCGCGTGACAGGATGCACAGTTGAGCGCCTCGAACTGTCGTTCTGAGTAATCGTGAGATGATTGATTTGTGAGAGTTGCTGTTGCTGACTCAGGCTTTCCGACCACCGCTAAGCGGTATGCCTCTAACAATTTCGCATCATCTTTGGTGATATTTAGCCTAGGTGCTCCAGCTCCATGCCCCGCGTGATCACCCCATGACTTGCCGAGTATGGTGTTAAAATCTGCTAGTTTAGTTCCACCTGCCGGTAGTCCTTCGTGACAGGATGCACAGTTGTGCTGGGTGATTAAATCCTTACCTCTAGCAGCGTCACCTTTTACTGGAACTTTGATCGCTGCAGTTTGTTTTCCGTCAGAGGCTGTGTGCACATAGGCTGCTAGTTGGCGGGCTTCATCATCGCTGAGTTTGAAGTCTGGCATCTTGATCGCAGAGTAGTGCTTGTTTGGCTTCTTGAGGAAACTAACGAGATTTTCTGGCGTGTATTTGCTATTTATATTATTAAGCGGGATAGTTCCAAGAGTCTCATTGTAGGCTTGATCTGGTAAACTGTGGCATGCAGCACATCCCAGTTTGTGGAAATGATTACCTCCTAATTTAGCATCATCATTCTTTAATTCTACTACTGGTAATTTGTCAGCTTTGAGAGATGCTAGATAGGCAGCCATGTCGGCCGCATCTTTGCGACCCTGCTTTGTGCTAGCATCTACAAATGCAGGCATCGTGGTGTCTGGCTTGAGCTTGTGTGGTGAAACTAACCATTGAGCCAGCCACTTATCGCTAACGCGAGATCCTATCCCTTTCATGTTCGGCCCCATTTCTTTTAGCTCAGGTAGTGTAGAGCCTGTCTTACTGTCATTGGAGTGACATTTGATACAGTTTTGCTTCATCACTAGATCACGTCCGTGACGTATCTCTAGTGATCCTGTTAGATGTTCGCTAGTCTGATGCTGAAAGTATTTTGTCGGGATACTTTGTAGTCTGATCGTCTCAGTTTGCCACATGGTGCGGATGCTTCCTGTTCCATCTGCATCGCTTTTATAGTGGAGTTCAAATTTATGCGCACCCGGATCTAGCTGAATAGATTCACCGAGCTTACCATCTAATTTCGCTACTTCTTTGCCATTGATTTTCAGAGTCGCAGTTCCCTTCCCTGTTAACTGGAATTTAGGTATCATGCGCTCTTTCAGCACCAAGTAACCTTGCCAAGTTGACTCAAATGGAATGCTACCATTTCCTGTCGCAAGCATGTCTGAGACATTGTCACCTTTGCCTACATATTGAGCAGGAAGACGGCTAATACGGTGATCAGTTTTACCTGCAACTTTTATCGCTTGGTGAAGTCCAGGCTTTAGATTTTTTGGAGCTTTCTCTGAGGCTGTGGTCTCTTTAAGAATTGAATTATCTTTATGTTTAGCCAGCTTGTGAACTGTATTGATAATTTCACCCTCAGCTGCTTTTCCGTCTGCAAACTTGAGAGTATAAACAATGCTCATTTGCTCTGCAGGTTTCATGTCTGGAATCTGTAAGAAAACAGTTTTTCCATCGCTTAAAAGAGTGGAGCTAGCCACCTCTACAGTGTCATGCTTACGGTGTTTTTGACTCTCTTGCTTCAGGGCGCGCTTCTCAGCTTCGAGATCTGGATTATCGATTGAAAATTCTCCTGACCCATATTGCTTAGAACGAATGTATTTCCAGCGCTCTATTTTAAATGCAAAACGATCAGCTGCTGTTGTAGCATCTAGCTCCTTCTCAAATCTGATATAAATCCCCTTATCAGTCACCTTCAGATCATCAGGAATAGTGATAGATTTACCTGTGTAGCGGACTCTATGGAATCCTTGTTCCTTAGCCGCATTCGTCTGCCAGCCACGGAATCCCAGCACGTAGAGTGATCCGTCTTGATGGTATCTCGCGCGCATAGCAGATGACTCAAATGACACCGGAATGCGGACTACTCCACCTTGCATCGTGCCATCTACTTCTTGCTTCAAGACGCGGTAGAGCGAGCTTTGACCATATGACAGGTGGATGAGTTCGCCTGAATTCAGCCCCCATTTTGAATCTTTTGGCACCCAGACTTG
The DNA here is from genome assembly GCA_937128235.1 of uncultured Verrucomicrobiales bacterium. Classification (GTDB taxonomy): domain Bacteria; phylum Verrucomicrobiota; class Verrucomicrobiia; order Verrucomicrobiales; family Akkermansiaceae; genus Rubritalea. The sequence goes on along the minus strand of CAKZMG010000211.1, from coordinate 39 downwards.
AGAGCCGCCTGAGTTGTCTATACGCATAGGGAAGTAGCA
>CAKZMG010000210.1 GCA_937128235.1 uncultured Verrucomicrobiales bacterium | reverse complement strand
ATTGTGTTTTTGTTGTTTGTTGTTTTTTTAGGCATCGAATTTTAGATTAAGTCTTATCAGTTATTTTTGAAAATTCTTCATTAGTGAAATTGTGAGTTAGCCAGTCATCAATTGCAAATTTAACACCTTTCTCATCAGCGTAACCACCGTGTTTGAAGTAGCCAGCATTACAGATTTCATTCAATAACTTATAATTACTATAATTCATTTGTAAATTCATATAAGTATAAAGTTTAGTTAAATCATCATCTGATAAAACACCACCAAAAACAATTCTACTTTCACGCAGCATTAGCAATAGAGCATAGAGTCGATACAAACTATTTTTAAACACCTCATCAGACTCAAGGCATTCTTCTATGAGGTTAAAGTCGTGTATATTTCTGAGAATAATTATATTCGTATTTGGCTCGTTGTGTATTTTATTAAGAGGATTTACCAACTCCTTAAACTCACTAAAAAAATTGTTTCGCTCATTATTCCGTAATTGCTCCCTGTAGGCTTCGTTTGCTTCGTCACGCGCCTTGTTGGCTACTTTATAAGCTTTATTTGCTTCGCTCAATTCATTTCTAGTTTCCCGCAATTCCTCTCTTTGTGTCTTCCAAGCCAGATAAACTAGAACAACGGTTATAAGTGAAGCAACACAAGTGATGACTCCGAAACTATCCCCTATTGCTCCAATGTCGGAAAATCCGTATTTGCGGTTATCTGCTAAGAAATTTGAATATCCAGCAAATGCCAAACCAAGGAACGCTAAAACAAGCACTCCAAATATGATTATTCCGTATCTCTTTTCTTTCTCTTTTTTGTCTTCATCTTCTGTATTTCTCATTGCTCCGAAAGTAGCAGAAAGAATCACCAACTGAAATTACAATCTGCGAAACTTATTATAATGGTAATCGTATTTCAAACTGTTTAGTATTCCTGCGAATATGAAAGAACTTGCAACATCACTAAAAAACCAGATAAGCACGCGCATTAATTCCCCGCTCTTTGGGGCGTTTGCGCTGGCTTGGCTAACGTTCAACCATAAATATTTTATTATATTATTTTCTAGTGGATCAATAGAAAGCCGTCTTGATCTTGCAAGAGTAACATGCTTTCCAGATGGAATTAGTATACTTGTTAATGGAATACTAAACCCTTTATATGGGGCTATGGCGTTTTTAATCTTTTATCCGATATTATCAATACTCGTTTTTGCTTGGTGGCAAAAAACACAAGTTTGGCTAAAATTTGTTAAAATGTATATCGATCAAACCATGCCTCATAATCAGGATGAATATAATAAACTAGCTGTTGACTATGACGCTTTAGAAAGGAAACAACAAAAAGAGATTGTAGATTTAAGAAACGAAAAAGCCACTCTTGCAGTTCAACAAGAAGATGCAGAGGCAAACGAGCAACTTACTAAAGTTGAGCTGGTAAGAACACACAAAAAACTAAAAGCAATTAGTAAGGAATTAAAACTTTTAAAGAAAGAAGCTGAGAGCTATAAAAAACAGTTAGAAAAATCCACTAAAACATTAAAAGAAACTGAATTACGACTTCTCCAACTGGGTGAAGTTCGCCATGAAGTAGCTCAATATGTTGATCCAAATAAATATTCTTTCAGTCCAACAAAAAAATAACACTATCAATTTTCTAACTCCCACCCCGCTTCCTCATTCAAAGCCTTTGCTCTTCTCTCCCCTGCTCTAGTATATTTAGCAGGCTTGGCTTGATTCTGTGAGACGGGAAGCCACACAAGATTTGCAAAACTCTTTTCTAGTTCGGCCGCAAGCTTTACGAGTATCAAGTGGTCAACATGCGCTTTTTCTCCTATGTGGCTGCCCTTGGTCATTATTGGTGATTTGCCCCGCTTTAAAAGTGCTAGGTTCGCGGGCGTTTAGAGTCTGAGAAGTTCTAGCCTGTATCCAGCTTCTCAGTTTTTTTTAAACTTGCAGGAGAGTAATCGAAACTAGGTCTGACATTTAGTAGCTAATCTTAATAGACACGTTATCATAGAAATTAAATCATCACATCAGCAACTTCCGATCCAGCGTCCGATATTGCACGGCTTCTAACAGATGCTGCATCTGGATGTTTTCTGCGCCTTCTAGGTCTGCTAGGGTTCTGGCTACTTTCAGGATTCTGTCGTGGGCGCGGGCGGAGAAGTTTAGCTCGCCCATGACTTGCTCTAGGTAGGCGGAGGTCTCGCTGTCTAGTCCGCAGTAGCCGCGCATGAGTCTGGAGGGGATGGTGGCATTGCAGTTTACTCCTTGGTCATTTTTGAATCGGCGAAGTTGGCGGTCTCGTGCTTCAATGACACGTTCTCGGACTACTTCGCTTTTCTCACCACCATCGCCATTGTTAAGTTCCTTATACTCTAACAATGGCACTTCTACATGGAGATCTATTCTGTCTAACAGAGGTCCGCTAATGCGCTGACGGTAACGATCTATCTGCACTGGCGAGCAGCGACACTCGCGCTTGGGGTCTCCGTAGTAGCCACATGGACAAGGATTTAAGGCAGCTACTAATAAGCACTGACATGGGAAAGTAAGACTCCCCGCCGCTCTAGAAATAGTCACATGCCCATCTTCTAGTGGTTGGCGCAGGACCTCCAGTGTCTGTCTTCTAAACTCTGGTAATTCATCTAAAAATAACACCCCATGATGCGCTAGGCTCACCTCTCCTGGTCCAGGATTCGTCCCTCCACCGAGTAATCCTGCATCTGAAATGGTGTGATGCGGTGCTCTGAATGGACGCGTGACCATGAAGCTCTTGTCGCTCAGCCTACCTGCGATGGAGTGGATCTTGGTGGCTTCGATCGCCTCTTCCTCAGTCATGTCTGGTAGAATGGTCGCCATGCGTTTCGCGATCATGGATTTCCCAGTTCCCGGAGGTCCCACCATGAGCATGTTATGCCCACCCGCAGCCGCTACTTCCAGAGCACGCTTCACTTGGTGCTGACCTTTCACATCTGACAAATCTTCGAGGTAAGTTTTCTGTGAATTAAAAAATTCCTTCCTGTCTAAATAGTAAGGAGCAAACACTTTCTGCCCTGTCACCAGCATCCAAGCATCGTGCAGGTGTTCCATTCCATAGACTTCTATTCCATCCACGACGGCAGCTTCTTCAGCATTCGCGGCTGGCACGATGAGCCTCGTTCTCCCCTTTCGCCTCGCCTCTAGTGCGATAGAAATAACTCCCTTCACTGGGCGAAGTTTCCCATCCAGAGCCAGCTCACCTACCAAACAATACTGATCAATATTCGCGATCTCTTCCTCCATCCCCGCGGCTGCTGTGGCGATGGCGATGGGTAAGTCAAAGCTGGGACCTTCTTTTTTAAGGTCAGCAGGAGCCAGGTTGATGGTGTTGACTCCCCCTCCAAACTTCATCGCGCTATTTGAAATAGCACTCATCATTCTCTCCAGACTCTCGCGCACGGCAGCATCAGGCAGCCCGACTATGGCTATTTTAAACTGATCACGCACAGCATGGTTCACCTCTACTTCCACCTCGGTCGCTTCCACACCTTGCAGTGCTGCTGAAAATAATCTCACTAACATTCCCCCACCCTAACAGCCATCACGGATCTGGCAATCAATAAGTGTTCAAAAAAACATTACTCGGACATTTAGCGTTTATCATTTTGTGAAAAGTTACCAGTTACCAGTTACAAAACAATGAAACACTAAATCCTTCACCAAGCCTAACTCCATTCCATCATCCCAAAATTCTGTCCATTATGTTAATTCTGTAGAAAAAAATCCATCAACCCTTCAACCCAAGTTCCGTTTCATCAACCCAGTTCCGTGCTAATCCGTGTCTTCCGTGGTTCAAAAAAGTTTCATCGTGCACCTTCATCGTGCACCCATTCGTGAAGATTCGTGCCGATTCGTGGTAAAAAATCCATCAACCCAAGGCTTCATCACCTTCATTCAAAAAATCTACATATTCTGACTAGCACCATAGAAATCTACTGTTACTCTCTGCCTATGCAAATCCACTCCGCAGAGTTTGAAACTAGTGCCTCAGTGCTCGATGAATGCCCGCCGGCATCGCTACCTGAATTTGCCTTCGTGGGCAGATCAAATGTAGGTAAATCATCGCTCATCAACATGCTTTCTGGGCAGAAAAAAGACATCGCCATTGTCTCATCCACACCTGGCAGAACCAGGCTGATTAACTTTTTTAACATCAATAAGAAATGGAAGCTCATTGATCTTCCTGGCTATGGCTACGCAAAAATTTCTAAAGCTGAGCAAGCGAAGTTCCAAGAATTTGTAGATGACTATCTCATTAACCGCGAGACCCTGCGCTGTGTGTTCGTGCTGATAGATTCTAAATTACCGCCACAGGAAATAGACCTCCGCTTCACTGAGTGGCTGATGAACTCTAACATCCCGTTTGTTCTGGTTTTCACTAAGTCAGATAAAGCCAAGCCTGGTGCTGTGCGGAGAAACCAAGACGCGTTCCTGCATTCCATGAGTGAGTTTTGTGAGGGTCTTCCAAAGTTTTTCACTAGCTCATCTAAGAAGCGTGATGGACGAAGAGAAATCCTCGCCTTCATTGACGCTGCGATTAAAAGCAAGTAACGGACATGAAACTTATCCTCATTTTCACCCTCCTCACTTCTATCTGCTCCGCGCAGATCAAGCCGATCATAAAAACTTACCTCGGTGATGAGCAGCGAAATTACTACGGGAACTCAGCTCCGAGCAAACTCCGCCTGAAATGGAAAACTCATCTGGGCACGGGCTACACGATGATCAGCGGGAAGAAGAAATACTGGAGCGGTGCCGGCTGGACCGGTCAGCCGCTCATCATCAGTGAAAATGGCGAACTCTACCTGATCCAGCCCACACTGAGCCACAAGCTCCGCAAAATCCGTGCGCGTGATGGCAAGCTCATCTGGAATTGTGATCTTGGTGATGTCATCAAAGGCACACCGACATTTGTCACTACCTCTAACAGAAACCCTGAGCAGAAATTTCTCATCATCTCTGGCTCTCGCCGTGGAGCGAATGCTGACTTTTTCAAAGATCCAGCCTACAGTCTGCATGGAATTTCCTATCTAACAGGAAAAAAACAATGGCAGCACAACTCACCGCGCACCTTCTGCAACTCACGCGATGTCGATGCCTCAGGCGTGATGATTAGAGGTAAGTTTTGTATCCCCACAGAAAACGGCAAACTCCTCTATCTCAATCCAGATCCAGCTAAAGCAAAGCTCAATCCAAAAACAGGGATCGCCGAGCCTCATATTTACAAGCAATACAACTTGTTTGAAAGCATCGATACCAAGACCCACAGCTACGAGCTCTCCTGCGAGTCATCGCCTACCGTGTATAAGGGAGTAGCCTACACAGCGACTGGTGGTGGTAGGATATATGGTCACACAGCTGGTATGTTTGGGAGAAAATGGCATTTCAATGTGGGTGGAGATCTCAATGCCACCATGCCGCTGACCAATGACAATCATCTTCTGTTAGGGATAGAAAAGGAATTCATCGCTGGTCAAGGCGGAGTGATGAAAATCAAACCTCGTGGAAGAGTAGAGTGGTATCACCCGCTCCCTAACAAAAAGTGGTATGAGTGGGCTGGCGGCATGGTTGGCTCACCTGCTGTGAATCACAGAACCGCCTCTAACATTTCTGGAGACCTCGCCTGTTTCGCAGGAGTGGATGGCACGCTCACTCTCATCAATCACAAAAAACTTACCCCTAATAAACGCGTCTGGGGTCCCAATCAGAAGAAACAATATCCTTCCCCGCTCGTGCTCGATACGGTGAGACTTCCGCAGGGTTCTATTTCCACTCCGCTCTTTATCGATAACAAAATCATCATCGGATACGACAACGGGCTCGACCTCTATGAAGTCACTCCCAACCATAAGCTCAAACTGTTAGATCGCCTCAAGGGACCGATGTTTGACGCTACGCCAGTGGTGTGGAATAAACGCATTTATGCAGCATCGAAAAATGGGTTTTTGTATTGCTTGGGAGAATAAAAAAAGGAAAAAGTAGGGGTGGAGAGAATCGAACTCTCGGCCAATCGATTATGAGTCGACTGCTCTAACCGCTGAGCTACACCCCCGTCTCATTTGAGAACGTTGCGAATATACTTAAAGTGTTCTGTTTGGCAATGCTTGGTTTTACTTTTTTTGCTCTGCAGTAGCGGTCTCCTCTTTTGCATGCTTCATGCAGTAGGTCATGACCTCGCATGGGCGGAGCTTTTCGAGCTGGATGCTCTCGTAGCTGTAGTTGCCTAGCCATTTTCGGGCATCCTTGGAGAACCAGATGTCCAGATCATGCATGGTTTCTGTTGGGTGGAAATTGATCACTACGAGGTATGCTTGATCGCTTTTTTTGTCATATCTCAAGAAGCTGTAGAGCCAATGACCACTCACGTTTTCGCCATCGAGTCTGCCGTAGTTCTTGTTGTCATTATTAAAGGAATTCAGCCCGTAGGTCTCCCCTTTACTGAATGCAGGCTCCTGTAAGACGTTGATCCATTTTCCATACCACTCGCGGAGTTCGTCCTGCTCATCACTGAGTTCATTGCCATCGTAGGTGTGGCCATTGACCCATTTCTGGAGTTCTGGGAGTGCGATGTAATCAAAAATGCTCGTCTTGCCATCATCGCCACTGTAGCCCTTAGCTCCCTCGGCAGTTTCTCCTACTTCTTGGCCGTTGTAGAAAAGACAAGCACCAGATCCGATGCCGAATAAAAACCCGCTCACAGCCATGCCGATGTTAGGACCATGACCACCCCAGTGCTGTGGTGAGGCTATTCTTACTTCATCGTGGTTTTCTGCGTAGCGCGTCATTTTGTGGAGCCTGTCAGCGTCCCAGAGGAGTTCATCCAGATCATTTGCCCACTTGCCATGCTCGTAGAGTCCTTTGACCATATCGTAGCTATGGCTGTCATAAATTTCATCAAATCCAGATTCTAACAATTCCTTGAGAACGTTACCGTCCGTCACTTTCATCGGGTCTCCGGCGTAGGCTTCTGCTAGGAAATACACATGTGCGTATCGGTCTCTGGCTTTATCCACTGCCCATTTCCAAAATTCCATAGGAACCATGTGAGCCATATCACAGCGGAACCCATCCACTCCGAGCTCCTGCCAATAAGTCAGGATGGAGTCCATGAGGTTCCAGGTCTTGGGGATCTGATCATCGCTGAAAAGCTTCTCACCTCCATTATTAGTGAAGTCATAGCCGTAGTTGAGCTTCACTGTCTCATACCAGTCATGATTACTAGGGGCATGAGTCACGGCGTTATTACCGGTCACACGCGGATTTTTTTCAACGTTATAGATTCCACCTGGTAGCTCTAGTGGCTTGTTGCCCTCAAGATAGTAGAAACTATTATCCATCGTGCAGAATTGCGTAACGTCATCATCTTTACCAAAACTCTGATACGGACGGACATCACTCTCGTAAGATCTCGCTACGTGGTTTGGGATGAAATCGATCAGCACTCGCAGACCAGCACCATGGCAGCGTTCTACGAGGTACTTAAATTCATCTATCCTTTTATCGACATCCAGCGCGAGATCCGGAGAGACATCGAAATAATCTCTAACAGCATAGGGGCTACCAGCGACACCCTTGAGTATTTTAGCGTTGTCTGCCGGTCTGTTTGGGTAAGCTGTTCCACTGGCATGTTCTAGTACACCGGTGAGCCAGACATGAGTGAATCCTAGTTTTTTAATTTCTAGGAGTGCTTTATCAGTAATATCTGCAAATTTTCCGCAGCCATTTCGCTCTATATTCCCGCCCTCTCTCCCAGAGTTTTTGAGATTACCAAAATGCCTAACAAAGAGTTGATAAATGGTTGTCTTCATCTTTTAGTTAAATGTTTTCGTAGCTAAATTCTGGGAGAGTTTAAGTGAAGTAGGTGAATTTTTTGAATCATCAGTATGCTGCTCTACGATACGATCGTGATACTCCGTATAGACCGCGAGCTTACCCATTTCTTTAGAAACTTCGTCTGGAACATCCTCTAGCTTCCAGTCGACTCGGTATGTCCAGTTGTGATCGCCTACTGTGCCAGGGGCATTGATACGTGCTCGGCTATCGAGAATATCTGTGATCATGAGAGCGGCATAGCTTGCGCCTGATTTCAGCAGAGACTCTAACAGTGCCCACTTTATCACTGAGTTAAATGCAGGATACTGATCTGCGTCCATGACTGGCAAATCCGCGTATTGGCTGATGATTTTCAAGCCATCGCCAGATCCTTCACAGCCATCGGCTATATTTTGGCGGAGCTCTTCCCACATGGAGCGGATGGATGGATGGTCATGCGTGGCATAGGTAGCGAAGGCACAGTGCGGATGCTCATGCGGCTGCTGCGCATCTCCAAACATATTAGTTTCCCAGTGACAGATTTTAAACCCTGCGATGCCGAGCTCAGCGAGATGAGGTCTGACATAGTCTGGAACGCAGCCTAGGTCCTCGCCCACTACTTCGTAGCCTTTCGCAGCTTCTAGGATCGCTTTGAGGTAGGTATCGCCATCCATGAGATTCTGAGCCTTATTAGCCATACTATCATCTGCTCTTGGGTAGAAATGTGGTAGCTCGCCAAAGGTAAGTTTTTTCGCCTCAGCGGGAGTGAGTTCCAGAAACTCGGCATTTTTCTTAGGATGCCAAGGGAAAGCATAGATGCGGTAGAAGCCTAGAATGTGATCGATCCTAAAAATATGGAAGATGTCCGTGAGTTTGGTGATTCTTCTCTTCCACCAGGAAAATTTATCATCCTCTAGAGCGTCCCAGTCATAGAGCGGGACTCCCCAGTTCTGCCCCCACTTACAAGCGAAGGCATCATCCTTAAACACGGTCTCAGGTGGAGCACCGCCATACCAGTCTTCTTTAAACCATTGCGGCTCGAAAAATACGTCTGCACTGGCATTTGAAACACCGATGGGAATGTCCCCCATGAGCTTCATACCCGTGGTGTCTGCGTAGTTTCTGACAGCGCGCCACTGTGAAAATGCGTGCCACTGAACCCAAGCGTAGTATTCTTGGACGGCTCGTGGACCGCCGTCTGTCACTTTATCTTTTTTTCGCTCATAGCTGAGAGCCTTGCGCGGTGTATTAAATTCCTTTGGCCAGCTGGTCCAGTCCTCGCTTCCCTCTGCTCCACCAGCTTCTTCCATGAGCCAACGGTATTTGCAGTATGGGACTAGCCAGTCAGCCTCTTGCTTCATGAAGGCCTTAAATTCCGAGGAGTCAGTCGAGTCTTGTTGGTATCGCTCATAGGCTAGGCGGAGTAGCTGTGACTTTGCCTTTCGCACCATCGTGTAGTCCACCTTTTCCGACTCTAGCCACTCACCCGCAAGCTCGGTTCTGACGGTATCTACATCATCTTGGCTGAGTTCAGGGATCTGAGCCATATCGAGGTAGATAAAGTCTAGCGCAATAGAACTAATGGCACTGTATGGGCTGTTGTCTGAACCACTGACATTGATCGGTAAAAGCTGTAGAAAACCTACATCATAGGCACTTAACCAATCAATACACTGACGCACTGAGGTAGTGTCACCTATCCCGAGATCGCCTTTTCGGCGCATGGAAAACACGGGAAAAAGCATCCCAGTTCTTCTCGGGGTATGGCTCGGATTATTCTGACTTTGCATACGTGGAACGCTACCGATTTCTCTATCACATGCAACAGCAAACCACGTTCTAATGGGTTAGATTTTATTCCACAGGGATCGCTTTTGGAGGGGCGGGCTCAGACGGTGGATCATCCTCTACCGGAATGGCTTTTGGCGGAACAGGAATTACAGGGTCTGTTGGGTTCACTGGGGTGGCTGGGGTTACAGGCTCATCGTCTTCTACAGGAACAGCTCTAGGTGGTTTGGGTTCTCTAGGTTCTGTATCTGGTTTTTCCTGATCTGCCGGAAGTGCTGGTAAATTAGGGTTTCTCTTTGGCTTAATGATTCTTGGTTTCCTAGCGATTGCTGTATCCCCTCTATATTCTGGAGGAAGGTTCTTACGCATTTTTATTTCAACGCGACGATTGATAGCCTGCGCATCCTTATCTCCCGTGAGGACGATTGGCTGAGATTTTCCTAGCCCGCGCACAAACAGCCTATCCTCTGAAATTCTCATGGAATGCACGAGCCAATGTTTCACCGCTTCTGCTCTAGCGAGTGATAGTGCCGCATTCGCTTCATTAGTACCGATCAGGTCAGTATGCCCTTCGATCCAGCATTTCATATTCGGGTTCTTGTCAATGATGAGCACCACTTTGAGCAGGCTGTTTTTTGCACTATCTCGCAGGATTGCTTTATTGAAATCATAGAGCAGATCAGAGCCGATCATGCCTTTGGCTTTCTCTAAGTCAGCCTGTGAGAGACGGGTCATTTCAGCTAATGGAGTAAAGCCTTCTATGACACCTTCCTTGGTATCTCCACCTGCTCCCTTCGCTAATTCAGTGTTAAATTTATCTGGATCAAACTCATCCGCAGCTTGCTTGCCTGGATCAATGGTAATCTGTCCCACTGCTGGCTTAAGGAAATCATCAGTAGCTCCGAGATCTTCAATGTTCTCGGTGATTTCTAGCCCAGCCGTGAGCTCTTCAGCCGTAGCATCCACATCACCCTCTATTGGTGGCGCTTCATGGGGAACTAGCATTTCTGGCTCCTCTATCGAAGGTGAGAAATCTATCTCCATATCCTCTGGAGCTTCTTCGAGCATTTCTAACTCTTCGAGCAGATTTTTTGCTGTTTCGGTAGGTGGAGCTATTTCTGGAGTGCTATTTTCTTTAGGAGGCTCGATGTATTCCCTATCCATGACATTCCGCACCACCACGCTCTGAGTGACTACTTCGTTCGCATCTGATGTGTTAAAAAAGATCGGCATTTTCTTCATGGCGATCAAAACGATGATGTGACTGACAATAGCAAGTATGACTGCGATCAGAATCCAGCGCGTAAGATTATCTGGACGTGCCGCTTTACGACCGGAGCCGTAGCGCACATTTTTCCAGCTATAACTAGTTTCAGACATGAGATACAATAGTAGAACGAGCCAGGAAGTAATGAACTACTTCCCCACATGTCTATACATAGCTGAAGCTGAGTATTTTTCAACTAGATAGCGAAAAAATATCCCGCTTTACTTCAGGATGATGTCATCATCCGTATCAAATGTCCGGTCTGGACCTGCTGACTGGAGGTCAAATCCATCGTCCTCAGTGTGGTAAACACCAGGGAATGTATAGCGAATAGGAGTGTTCCAGGAGTCAATAATTCTACCATCTTCATCGAGGTAAGAGTTTTTACCTGACTTTGTAGGTGAGACTTCTGGCAGTTTAGTTTCAGCACCTTCATCGGTCTTACCATCGCCATCAAAATCTCCAGAGATGTAGCTTACCAGATCCTCAGTGCTGCCATCACTTCCATTACCATTTGGGAAAGTGAAGCCAGTTTGAATTCCTACAGTTGCACGCTGCTCAGCAGAAATGTCTGCGGATCTCGCGATCATAGCATTTGAAACAGCCTCGAGTATTGTCTGAGTTTCATTTTCTCTCGCAGTTTTATTCATTTGAAAGAACACGCCAAAGCCAATCCCAGCGAGACTGATAATGATCGCCATGACCACAATGATTTCGATGAGCGTGAAGCCTTTCGTTGACTTAGAAAAGGAACTATTATTTTTATATTGAGCTGATAATTTCATATGAATAAGGGAGTTGCGCGGCAGAAAACTATTTTCTACCACGCTACTAATATACCTGATTTCGCGTGAATTGCGAGTTTAAATTTCTGAAGTGGATTACTGCTCCACTGAGTTCATCATCTTGATGAGTGGTAAGAACATCGCAACAACGATGGTTCCCACGATAACCGCGAGGATAATGATCATGAGTGGCTCAATGATCGATGTGAGTGCTGACACAGCATTATCCACCTCGTCATCATAGACGTCTGCTACTTTGAGCAACATGTCTGGAAGCTTACCAGTTTCTTCACCAACATCCACCATACTGATGACCATTGGAGGGAATACCTTACTTGCCGACATCGGAGTAACAATGGACTCACCTTCTTTAACCGCACCGTGAATGTTGTTAATAGCTTTAGAAACTACGACGTTTCCAGCGGTATCACTAGTGATGTTGAGAGCTTGGAGAATGGGCACACCTGATGTGACTAGGGTTCCGAGAGTTCGGCTAAATCTTGAAATCGCACTTTTTCTTTGAAGGTCACCTAGTAGAGGCATTTTAAGTTTAAATCCATCTACAGCCTCTCTTCCAGATACCGTGCCTGCCCATTGATTGAACAGGAAGACGAGTAACATGAAACCGAGAACTAACCAAACGACGACCGGCATGAAGATGAAGTTTGCCATCAATGCATCCGAGAAGTTAAACACAAATTCTGAGATCGGAGGCAAAGTCTGATCCATGTCTTCAAACATTTTCTTAAACTGAGGAACCACGACGACCATAAGGAAGACGAGGATCGCCACCGCAATGAACATCACGATGAACGGATAGACCATCGCTGAAACAATCTTATTTTTCAGCTTATTCGCCTTCTCCATGTATTCTGCAAGACGTGTGAGAACGACTTCGAGAACACCACCGAGCTCACCAGCTTTGACCATATTTACATAGAGCTTGTTAAATAGCTTAGGGTGCTGCGCTAGACTTTCTGAGAATGTTGAACCACTCTGCACAGAGTCCGCGATGCTAGTGATCGTATTCTTCAGCACTGGATTTGGCTCCTGCTTGGCTAAAACATTGAGTCCTTTGAGCAAGGGAAGGCCTGAGTCAATCAATGTAGCGAGCTGACGTGTGAAGATCATCATTACCTTTGGCTTTACCTTACCTCCGGATACCTTCTTCGCCTTTGCCTTGCCTTTGCCTTTTTTACCGACAGATGACTTACCTTTTGTCGAGGCAGCATTTAGGGTGCCTTTGCCCTGCTCCACCACCTGCGTAGGATAGAGCCCTTGAGCTCTGATCTGGGTGATTGCATCTGCTTCTGAGCCAGCTTCTATAGAGCCCGTTGTCTGTTCGCCTTTAGCATCGAGTGCTAGATATTGGAAATGCGCCATAAGTATGTGTGTGTTTTGATTAGTATTAAACTATGTTGGTGGTGTGTGAAAAGCTCAAAGATTGCCAATTTTATGGAAATTTTCGATAGTGAAACTTTATGTGTATTTAAGAACCTCCTCGATGGTCGTAGAACCCGTGTAGATGTTACGCAGCCCATCCTCTCGCAGTGTCTGCATTCCTAGCTCTATCGCTTTCTGCTTGATTACTACTGAAGGTGACCGATTCGTGATTAATTCGCGAATTGGATCTGTGACATCTAAAAGCTCGAAAAGCCCTTGTCTTCCTTTGTATCCATTTCCACAAACTTCACAGCCTTGACCTGTATAAAACTCCTTATCTCCTAGTTCATGTGGAGAGAGTCCTAGCTGATTAATGAGTGCTTCACTTGGCTCATAGGATGCTCGGCAGTCTTTACAAATCGTTCTCACGAGTCGCTGAGCTAGCACTCCCTCAAGAGAAGCCGCGACAAGGAATGGCTCGACCCCCATATCAACCAGACGAGTCACAGCACCAGCTGCATCGTTAGTGTGAAGTGTAGATAGCACCAAGTGACCAGTGAGTGATGCTTGAATTGAAATCTGTGCTGTTTCTTTATCACGTATCTCTCCCACTAGGATTCGATCCGGATCTTGTCGCAGGAACGCTCTGAGAATCCTTGAGAAATCGAGACCGATCGCATCATTCACCGGAATCTGGATAATCCCATCAATATCATATTCTACAGGATCTTCTGCGGTGAGAAGTTTAGCATCAATCGTATTAATCTTACGCAAGGCTGCGTAAAGAGTAGTAGTTTTACCCGCACCAGTAGGACCAGTTACTACGAAAATTCCGTTTGGTTTATGAATAGTCTCAGAGATATAACTATACATTTCATCGGGAAGCCCTAACACATCAAGCTCAAGATTCACATTACTTCTATCAAGAATACGTAACACCACACTCTCGCCATGCTGGGTAGGAAGCGATGAAACACGCATATCAACCTGCTTATCACCAATATTTTTTACAATCCTACCATCCTGCGGAACACGAGTCTCTGCGATGTTCATGTTCGACATCACCTTGAGGCGGGAAATGATAGCTCGCGCTAGATTCATCGGTGGTGGCGACATTTCAAATAAGGCGCCATCCACACGGTAGCGGATTTTGAACTCACTCTCAAATGGCTCGAAGTGGATGTCTGAGGCTTGTTCATTGATCGCCTGATACATTACCAAATCCACATAACGGATGATCGGTGCTGAGTTTGCCTCAGATTCTAAATCTTCCGCAGAGAGGTCTCCCATGCTTTTAGAATCTAGCTGGCTGAGGACATCGCCCATGCTATCTTCACCACCATAATATTCAGCTATCTTCTTCTCAATGAGATGATCTGGAGCAACAACAACGATGATTTCTTTCCCGAGTGCGAAACGGAGATCTTCTGCCGCCTGAGGATTAAGAGGATCCGCAAGTGCTACATAGAGTCCCTCTGCTGCTAAATTAACGGGAAATGCCCCATGCAACCGAGCCATCCCTCCAGGAATCTGCCCTAGAAGCTCTTCAGGTGGAACGAATTGCGTGAGATCGACCATTTCAGCACCCATCTCAGTGGCTATTACTGGCCAGATGTCGTCCTTATCAGCTACGATGTCGAAATCTGCAAGCGTCTCAGCAATGCTTTTGCCACTAGTCTCCATTGAGGTGATCATATCTTGTGCCAAATACTTATCTACTAAGCCTCTTGACATGAAGAGGTCTATGACTTGTTGATTATCCATTGTTATTTTCTAAACTGTAAAATTGATTCCTAAATTGCATTATTATCATCGCGGAATGGTTATATTCCATCCGCCATCGTCACTCCTATCACTTCTTCTGCCGAGGTCATGCCAGAAAGTACTTTTCTGATCCCGTCTTCTCTAAGCGTTCTCATACCTAGCTCTCTCGCACGCTTTCTAAGTTGTGGTGAGGAGAGATCATCATTGATCATGTGGCTCACTTCATCATCCACTTTGAGAATCTCAAATAAGCCCATACGTCCCTTGTATCCTCCTTGCCTACATTTCTCACAGCCACCAGGACCGTAGATAGAGCTATCAGACATTTGAGAGCCATCGATGTTGAGCATTCTTTGCTCGCGTTCCGTGAGTTCAGCTGGAGCTTTACAAGCCGGACAGAGTTTTCTCACCAATCGCTGAGCAATGATCGCTCGGATCGCAGAGGCTATGAGGAATTTCTTTACTCCAATATCCGCAAGACGTGCCACCGCACTCGGTGCATCATTTGTGTGAAGTGTTGAAAATACTAAGTGACCAGTAAGCGCGGCATTGATCGCTATATTTGCAGTCTCTTCATCTCGAATCTCACCAATCATGATAATGTTTGGAGCCTGTCTCAGCATCGCTCGTAGAGCAGCCGCAAATGTCATTCCAATCTCAGTCTTCACCATGACTTGGTTAATCCCTGGCATTTCATATTCCACAGGATCCTCCACAGTGATAATCTTCTTATCTGGTCGATTAATTACATTCAGACACGCATAAAGGGTCGTTGTTTTACCACTACCTGTAGGACCAGTTACTAGAATGATACCGTCTGGAAGACCTATCATCTCTTTAAAAGTATCCTGATCATCTGAGAGGAATCCGAGTTCAGGCAATCCTAGCATCAATGCCGTCTTATCCAAGATACGCATCACGATACTCTCACCGTGGTTACTCGGCACACTAGAAACACGTAGATCCACTTCTTTCCCTGAAACTTGGATCTGAATTCTACCATCTTGAGGCAGGCGTTTCTCAGCAATACTCATCGTACCACTCATTACTTTCAGACGAGCAACAATAGCAGGTAGCAGCTTTCTAGGATGGTTATCTATCTCCATCAGCTTTCCATCTACACGGTATCTGACTCTCAATGAAGTTTCTAATGGCTCAATATGAATATCACTAGCTCGCATCTTAAATGCTTCCACTAAAATATGTGACACCAGCTTAATAATAGGAGCATCATTCTCATCAATATCCTCTTCTCCTCCCCAGCTGAGTCCCTCCTGACTCTCTCCCATCTCATCCTCACTAGAACCATAGTTTGCTTTAATGGTGGATTCAATCGCGCTCGGAGTAGCGCAAACTGGAGATATTTCTCTTCCAATAACATGTGGCAACGTATCAAGTGCTTCAAAATTTAACGGATCTGCTAGCGCCACCACAAGGTAACCTCCACTCTCAGCTACAGGAACTGCCTTAAATCTTCTCACTACCTCCTCTGGCATCGCATCAAAAATATCTGGAGCGATTGGAGTGTGAGCAAGATCAATATAATCCACACTAGAACTCTCAGCACATACTTGTGCCACTTGTTCTTCTGTGAGCTTTTGTTCCTGAATCATTAGCTCTATCACACTCTGGTTGCCCGATAAATTGCTACGGTAGATGTTTACATCATCAGGTGTGATCAAGCCATGATCGGCGATCAATTCTAAAAGATAGTCTTCGTTGGAATACACGGTAAAATTTTTAATGATTAGAGATTAATTTTCTAGCTAAGTTCGCACATTGGTAATGAGCGTTTATGCTACTCTAACACACTGAACAACTCTTCTCTCCTCGTCAAGCTTGCTGATGAATATTCCTAATCATTTTTTATCACGCTTCTAACAAGCCACTAATGAACAAGCAGTTCAACAACACATCACCTTATAAAATAAAGCATTTCTGCACCTCCTCAGTGCTTTTCCTAAGATGCCAAATAGCGATAAATTCTTCAGCCAAATGAGGATCATTGATAGGACAGCTGATTTTAGTCATCATCTTATCTAAACTATTTAGCAAACTATCTCGCAAATCAACGTGCCCAGAATCGCACCCTAAATGCTCTAGCCACTCATCGATATCCCCCAAAGATGATTTACGTAAAATCTGATAATACCCAGCTCCAGCAAACCCAAATTTTTTAAGTAATTCTAGGGCAACTCGTCCCATCGTCACACGTGGATTTACCTCCACTACCTTTCTTAATTTCAACTCACCATTGAGCGCCCGGTAAACCATGGCATCCACCCCGAAGCTGCCACGGAAATTCTCATCTAACAATGTTTCTAACACTTCAGGAATCACTCTTTTATAGAGCTCCTTCACACCTGCTTTTCTAAATAAAAACTCCGTAAGTTCTGGCTCCAAACCGCTCGTCCACTTATGATGCACAAATGTCCCTAAATACCTCCCCGCAGCATCATTCACCACACGCGTCATCCCTACTAGCTTTATGCCATCCTCGCTCACTTCATATTGCGCGGAGAAATCTAGCACCCTATCCAACCAAGGCTCTACCACCACTCCTCCCTGCTCGGCTAAGACCTTATTCAGCCAGCCTTCACCCGCTACAGTCCACTCACCACCCAGCAGCCTAAGATGCCCTCTACCCGCGCTTGACCACGGTGCTTTCAGTAACACATCCCCGCCTTCAGACAACTCTCTAACAGAATCTAACACCTCATCCACAGACTTACAAAACTTACCTATCGTTTCATCTAACAGTCCGGCTAATTTCAAACCATATCCCTTAGAAAACAACTCCGCATCTTCACTTCCAAATGCTTGCCAAGGAAGATCCACACCCACTGGAATAGCTGGCTTAAAACGGCTCATCAGCTCACTCGCCATCGGTCCCCATGCCCAAGGCTTCAGACCTCCTATTTTTCTCTCTAACAGCGCTTCATCATCAGCTATTTTAATAAACTCTGGAAGCGTGAATCCGTTCCGCTTTAAACGCAAGACATGCTCCCTACTCGGCATCTCATCCACCAACACCACATCATCTCTTCTTGCCCACGTAAGCGGAAGCATCGCTAAATCTTTTTCTAACAGCAAATGTGCGCGCTTGGGCTGAAAATTGGGCTGAAAATCCGCCCCTCTCGATGAAGCCATAGCCAGCTCCTCATTCGGATTAAACCAATGCACCACTGGAGTCCTCCCCCTACTCTGCTCTATCACCTCTAGCTTATCCACCCACTCAGCATCTATTCCTGCCAGCTCGCGCCCACTTCTATCATAGGGAGCCATACCTTTTGCTCGTGCTAATGTCAGCGGGAAATGTAGCTGCTTCTTAAATGCCGCCCAGTCCGTCAGCCCCTCGTCTTTCCATTTTCTAAACCACTTCAGCCCATGCCCCACGTGCCCTATCTCATCTTGATAAATCTTCTCCAGCACCGCCGCCGTCCCCGTGTCACCCACCTCGCGAAACAGCTTCCCGTAATGCAGTGAGTAATCCAGATTCGCCTGCTCGAAAACCAAACTCAACCTACTCACAAAATCCATCGGGCACTCCATCGGAGCCACCATTCGCCAGAAATAATCATTCACTGGAAGCTCACCAAAATCCATCCCACACTCCCGCATCCGCCGCATATACATCAGCGTGTGCGCCTGCTCCTCTCGCATCGTCTCATACACGCCCTGACGAAATTCCGCTGGAGCATTCGGAAACTTTAATAACACCAACGCCATCAACTCAGTCGCCAGCAGCTCATGGTTCGCCAGAAAATGCAGCATCTTACCGCGCTCCGCCGTCTCATCCATCCTATTCACCTTCGGAAAAGCCGATCCCCCCTTATGAGTAACCCCACGCTCAGAAATCACCAACTCACTCGGTCTCCCTGGCAGATCCGGCATACTCACTCCACACTCCCGCACCACATCCGACACTACTTTAGGAGCCATCCCAGCACACTCTCCCACAGCCAACTTCTCATCCAGGCTCCGCCCAAACAAAACCCTCTCCGCCACCTCTCGTATCTCCATGCTCATTAGCCCAAACCCTAGCCGCCCTTTAAATCCAGTCAACTTGATTCAATTTGATGGGTACGAAATCTATCCTTGCCACAAACTCTGCCATTTCATACTTTCAGATGTCGTTTGGTGGTTTGGTTTTTTCTCAATAAAAAACGAATCCTTCATCAGGCGATTTTGCCTAAATTTACTCACCATGGAATACGCATCAGAAACTGAAGTCACCAATGCTGCGAAGCATATCCGCTCACTGAACACCGCGCTCAATCAAGTCCTTTTCGGTCAAGAGCAACTCATCGATCTTGTGATCACAGGGCTTCTCGCTCGTGGTCATATTTTGCTAGAAGGTCTGCCGGGGCTTGGGAAAACGGAGCTTGTCAAAGGGCTTTCTAAGACATTAGGGCTAGACACCAAACGGATTCAGTTCACGCCAGATCTCCTCCCTGGCGACATCACGGGAAATCCTGTTTTGCAAGAAGTCGATGGTCGTAGAGAATTTAAATTCCAGCCTGGTCCGCTCTTCACAAACATCATGCTCGCGGATGAGATCAACCGCGCCTCACCAAAAACTCAGTCCGCACTGCTGGAAGCGATGCAGGAACAGCGCGTCACCGTCATTGGTGAGACGCATCCCCTGCCGTCACCATTTTTCGTGCTCGCCACGCAGAACCCCATCGAGCTAGAGGGCACTTATCCGCTTCCGGAGGCTCAGCTAGACCGCTTCCTCTTCAAGCTCGAAGTCACGCGGAACTCGGTCTCTACGCTAGAGAAAATTGTCAACTCACGTGAGCTCGGCACCGAGCCCTATGTCGATAGCATCATGGATGCCGGCACGCTGGATACGCTGCTCAGGTTGGTGAGGAAAATTTACCTCCCAGACGTAGTGGCAAACTACATCGCAAGACTCGTGGATGCTACTCATCCGGGACAGTCCGCGGCATCTGCTAATGTGAAATACGGAGCCAGCCCACGTGCGGCACTCTCGCTGGCATCTGCCGCGAAGGCACGCGCACTCATGAACGAGCGCACCCATGCCTCATTCGAGGACGTGGCGTATGTCGCGCCTGCGGTGATCCGTCATCGAATTCTGTTAGACTACAATGCACGCGTGGAAGGCATCACTACTAATGACGTAGTGATGAACCTGCTCAAGGAAATCCCTGGACAAGATAAGTCCACACCGAAGACCATCAAAGCATCATAAATTTACTCAATTTTCATGATCCAGTTTAAAAAAACCATCACCGCACTGCTCGCACTTTTGTTCGTGAACAGTGTCATACTCCAGGCTCAGCTTCAGGCTCAGCATGAGCTGATCAATCATTCCTATGATGATAAGAACAAGACCACCGCGAAGCTATTACCACTCGTAGGCTCTCTCCCTAGCAGTGGCTACATGCCCTTTCGTCTGACGCTAAAAAATGGAACAAAATTTGAAAAAGACTGGTCACTGAACTTTGGTTCCGAGGGACAGAATCACTACTATTACTCAGGTAGAAATGATCACCCCACACTGACCTCAGAGTTTAGCTACACCTGCCCACCTGAGAGCACCAAGACCTATGACATCTTGGTTCCTATTGTCACCTCCATACCTCACTCACATACTGACATCGCTACCTCAAGCCTCAGCATCCAGCTGAACTCAGGTGGCAACACCATTCATGACAGCATGAACTGCGAGCAGCACATGGAAGTCCCTGCCACCCTTCTCAGCACCAAGCTCTACGTCCCACACAACGGAACATTTAACACCCACATCCCACACTCATCTAGAGGCTACGGCAGCGGGAGTAATGACTACACCACCGAGTTCACACCGGCAAACATGCCCACAGATTGGCGAGCCTTCAGTGGGTTTGATGCCATTGTCTGCACGGATGAAGACTGGCGTGAAATGACAGCAGAAGTGAAAAATGCCATCCTAGAGTGGAACCGCCTAGGAGGAAATATTTTCATCTACAAGCTCAACCCAGCCTCGAACCTGAATTCACTCCAGATAGATAACTCCGCAGAAAATAAAAACAAAGCGAGCATCACGCGTTCCTTTGGCAAGATCACCATCACTCCCCTCTCCAGCATCAAGTCACTCGACGTAAAGCAAGCGGTTAAGCTCATCAATGGATCAACCATTGAGCACCCAAAAATTCTCTCACTCAATGAAAACTACGAGTCAGACATCACCGGATCTGGAACTTGGTCACTACAGAAGGCACTCGGAAAACTAAGCTTCTCCCCCATCTACCTCATCCTCATCCTCATCGCCTTCGGAATCCTTGTAGGCCCGGTAAATCTCTTCGTCTTTGCGAAGGCTGGGCAGCGTCATCGCTTATTCATCACCACCCCACTAATCGCGCTTGGAGCTAGTTTACTACTCGTTTTACTCATCATCATCCAGGACGGATTCGGTGGTCACGGACAGCGCGTGCAGCTTATCGAAGTGCGGGCAGATGGAGGTGAAAATAAAGCTTACGTCTGGCAAGAACAAGTCGCCCGCACTGGAGTTATCCTAGGTGGATCATTTGAGACCTCATCCGCCACTTACCTGTCACCAGTCCCTGTGGCACCCTCACGTTTCTCCAGAGTCACCAGAAATAATGGCGGCGGCTCATCCAACTACACTGCCAAGCACGGAGACACTGGCTTGAGCGCATCTGGCGATTGGTTCCAGTCTCGCTCAGTGCATGGTCACTACCTCGAAAGCGTCATTTCCACGCGTGGCAGAATTAACCTCAAAAGCAATGAAGGTGCTCCGATGCTGAACTCATCATTCGACTTCGAGCTACAATCACTCATCTACATCGATGCCACAGGTCAAGTCTGGGAAGCCTCTAACATAGCCGCTGGTGAAACCGTAAAACTTACCCCTAGCACTCCGGTGGAGTCGCTCAAGCTGATCCATAAGCACCATAAAAACATGTCCGCTAAACTTCAAAACAAGCTGGACTCACTCCGCAAGCGCAAGAACCACTTCATTGCTATCAGTGATGAAGCACCCGCCATCAGCACGCTAGATTCCATCAAATGGACCCACACCGAATCCATCATCACCGGACCAGTCGTAAAGTAGTGAAATAGCTACCAAACTTAACACTTTAAACTTAACACTTAAAACTTCTCCATGTCTGCAATTTCAGTCAAAAACCTCTACCGCTATTTCGGTAAACTCAAAGCGGTAGATGGGCTCAGCTTCGAGGTTCCGCACGGTTCCGTATGCGGATTCATCGGTGCCAATGGTGCGGGTAAAACCACCACCATGCGGATGCTCGCCACACTCGATTACCCTACGATGGGCTCTGTGGAAATCTGCGGCATCAATGTGGTCAACCACCCTGCCAAAGTCCGCTCCCTTCTCGGCTGGATGCCAGATCATTTTGGAAATTATGATCACATGACCGTGCTGGAGTATCTAGATTTCTATGCACGTGCGCTCGGATACGTGGGAAAGGAAAGACAAATGCGGATTCAGGAGGTGATGGAATTTGCAGACCTCATCCCACTGGCAGATCGCCTCTCAAACAAACTCTCCAAAGGCATGACTCAGAGGCTCTGTCTGGGGCGCGCACTCATCCATGACCCACAGGTTCTCATTCTGGATGAGCCGGCAGCTGGTCTAGATCCGAAAGCACGGGTGGAGCTCAAGCACCTCATCCGGATTCTCGCGGAAGAAGGAAAGACCATTTTCATCTCATCCCACATCCTCTCCGAGCTAGGAGAAATGTGTGACTCGCTGCTCTTCATAAATGACGGAAGAATAGTCCACCACGGAGATGCAGAATCCCTACTTCAAGGAACGGATGCAGCTGGAGGATTTTTCTATGATGTCCAGATCGTAGGAGACCCAGGCAAGCTTTCTGACTGGGCAGCGACTTCTCCTTACGTAGAATTTATAGAAGACCGCAAGCGCGGCGGCAGAATCCGCGTGGACTCTGATGACCCAGAAGTAGCCGCAGATGTGCTCCGCCGAATGGTCAAAGACGGACTGCCAATCATCGAGTTCCACAAAGAGCAGCGAAACCTCGAAGACGCATTTATTGATATCCTAGAGAAGCAGTAAACATTTAGCATTGATCATCTAGCATGTCGTCATTTCCAACACAACAAAGCCTCAGCCCAAGAAAATCTGCGCAAAATCAACGTAAACCAGCGGTTAAAAAAAACATAAGCCACCTAAAATCAGAAACTTAATTGACAAGCAACAAATGTTATAACATATTCTAATCATGACACTAGAAACAAAAGTAAGAAAGATCGGAAATTCATACGGAATCATTCTACCTAAAGAAGCGCTCCAGGAACTCAATGTATCAGAAGGCTCTGCACTATACATCACTGAGTCAAAAGACTCATCCGTGAAGATCACGGCTTCTAAGCCTGACTTCAAGGACATGATGGAAATAGTCGACCAAGGAATGAAAGATTACCACAACACACTGACTGAGCTTGCTAAATAATGGACCCTATCTGGATTCCAAAGGAAGTGATTTTACCGATGCATGATAAACTATTGCATCGCTATGGAGGTTCTGATGGCATACGGGACGAAGGCTTACTAGAATCCGCACTCTCGCGACCACAGCAACTGTTTCATTATGAGCAGTCAAACCTTTTCTCTATTGCTGCATCTTATGCCTTTGGCATCATAAAAAACCATCCCTTTATTGATGGCAATAAACGAACTGGGTTTATGTCAGCCTATACATTTTTGGCAGCGAATGGACATCGACTCATTGCCACAGAAGAAGATGCTCTACGCATGACTGCTGGTCTCGCAGCCAGTGTCGTTTCTGAACAAGAATATGCAACCTGGCTGGCAGCTATGTCAGAAAAAAATTAGTCTTTAGCCTGTATTAACATTTACTTTCACTTCATCATTTATGTCCGAAACATTAGAAAACCCGAAGCCTGCTGAAGCTGACTCTTCAGGAATCCATCCCTTCATCAAGAAGACCTCAGACTTCTCGGATAGACTCTCACCGATGCTCGTGAAAGAACTCCGCCAGGGTCTCAAGGGCATCAGCTTCATGATTCTATTCATCGCCATTCAGGTGATACTCGGGATACTTATCTTGGGGCACTCATTCTCCTCATCATACAATGACGCGGGCAAGGATATCTCTACCTCAGTGTTTATCTGCATTGGTCTAGCTACTTGCGTTCTCCAGCCACTCAGAGCTATTTCTGCGATCGGATCTGAGGTCAAGGAAGACACCATTGACCTCATGGTTATCACCAGACTTTCTGCTTGGCGTATTGTTTTTGGGAAATGGATATCGCTCGTATCGCAGTCCGCGCTGATCATTGCAGCAGTCGCTCCCTACCTTATTTTGCGATACTTTTTCGGAGGTATGCAGCTGTTTGCAGAGCTAATGATCCTGTTCACCATCTTCCTCGCGTCAGCAGGATTCACCGCATTTTTTGTGGGTCTCTCATCTCTTCCTTCGCTGATCCTCAGGGGGATCATCGGGCTAGGCTGTGCATTCTTTATTGGTATGGGAGTCGTTGCACTCTTTGCTAGTCCATATATGTATCGGGATGTAGTACAACTCTGCTCATTTGAAATGGAAGGAACCATTTACGCCTACCTCCTACTTGCCCTCGCCATGGCTTACGTCGCTTGGCTCGCCCTAGACTATGCGGCAGGCACCATCGCCCCCATCTCAGAGAACCGCTCCACTCCTAGACGTTTGATCTGCTTAGGAATAGCAGCAGTATTGTTCATCCTGTTTTGGCTAGGTCCAGAATTCATTCAGAGAGCCGCACCTATATTTATGCTGCTGCTATCCATTCCCATTGGCATCATCACTCTCACCGAGCATCCCTTCACCACAGCCACCGTAAGTGTGCCATTTCTAAAGAAAAATATGCTAGGCAAAATAGCGAGCTACTTCCTCTACCCGGGATGGGCATCTGGGCTAAACTTTGTGATGATCCTCTTCGGACTCACCATCCTCTCATCACAATTCCACAACCCTACCTATGCTTATAGTTACTATGACTCCAGCTACCAACAGGAAATGATTACAGCCTGCAGCATCTGCTTCTCGTGCCTCGTATTCCCTCTCCTACTCGCTCGCATCTTCTTTAAAAACACCCTCCAGTTATTCGTATTCTACCTTGGTGGACTAGTCGCCTCGGGTGTGCTGTGGTTGCTTGTCGTAGTCATTGCTGAGGAAACCAGATCAAGAGGCATCTACATCCTTTTCTCTTGGCTTCCACCTGTCCAGTTTAACCTCTTTGACCGCAACGTCACTGAAGCCCTGGCTCACGGAATTGCCCTGCCCACATTTTTCATTTACTGGCTAGGTTGCCTCGCTACTTCAGGGAAATTCTGGAAGCATATTAGAAATAATGATGTGCAGGCAGAAGCGATCATAGAAGATGAAAAAAATCTAACAGCAAGCACAGAAAACAACTAGCCCATGACCCCGGCACAGCTAAAACAAGCCAGAATCAATGCCACCGTCTGTGCTGAGAGTGTTTCCTTACCTCTACGCTCACGTGTGTGGAAAGGTATGGCTGGAGAATTTGCAGGAGCTGGATCTGGATCATCCCTAGATTTCCAAGACCACCGCAACTACGTCCCGGGCGATGACCCTCGCCACATCAACTGGCAAGCCTACGCGCGGACAGGTAGCTACACCATGAAGCTCTATCGCGAGGAAGTCCGTCCTATCGTGGACATTGTGTTAGATGTTTCAGACTCGATGTTTTTTGAGGAAGCGAAGGCATCACGTGTGGCAGAAATTTTCTACACCATCGTGAGCACCGCGCTTCAGGCTGGAGCCGCCACTAATATCCATTTACTCAAAGGCAGTAGTCATCGGCAGCTCCCTATCGAAGCTGTGCTCAGTGACCAATGGTTCAACATTTCTACCGAGCTAAAAGACGAACACCCAAACCAAGCTCCGAATCTGGAAAGCGTCCCACTGAGACCGAACACTATCCGCGTATTCATTAGCGATCTCCTCTTCCCAGGCGATGCTAACCCGGTGATCCGCCATTTCACTCAGCGGCAGGGATCGCTCATTCTACTCTGTCCATTTACCCAGTCTGAGGCAGATCCTGACTGGCAGGGAAACTATGAGTTTATCGATGCCGAGTCCAGCAGTCGCCACTCTCACCGCATCGAGCCCAGCGTACTGCGAGATTATAAGAAAACCTACAACAAGCACTTCTCCCTCTGGCACAATGCCGCGCTAAAACACCAATCCCCCCTAGCCCGCATCCCCTCAGACCTAGACCTCCTAGAATCACTCCAAGTCGATGCCATCCGCACTGGAGCACTGGAAATTTCACTGTAACTTTACATGAAGCAATTTCCTATACTCTCTATTTTAGCTATAATCGCTATCATCCTCTGTGTCTCGGGGACAGCTTCAGCCAATCCCGTAAACATGGATCCCGCAGGTGCAGTGCAATCCTATACCTTCTTTTTCATTGCCGCTGGAACTATTGCCTTAGAGACCATGCTTCTCTGTCTCTTTAGTCGAGTCTTCCACGATTCAGATTGTGATTTAGCCATGAAGGTCAGTTTTGTAGTGTTGAACATCATCACCTTACTCATCGTTCTGATGCCTCTACAGCGGCTTACGAATAGTATTTTGATCGCTGAGCTTGGGGTAGTGATCGTAGAATCCATCGCGATATTGAAAATCTATCAATTCAATAATCTAAAGATAACAACCCAGCAGGCTATCATCTACTCCTGCATTGTAAACTTCGTCTCCTACAGCATCGGAGCTCTCTGTCAATAGAGCCAAACGGCAGAGGTAAGTTATTGCGTATCAGCTTGACTTCAATCTGACTTGTAGATAGCTTTTACAGTATAAAATCCATGAAAATCATTAAGAACTTAACGTTTCTCGCTTCTCTAACAATTGCGAATCAAGCCTACGCGATCGTGGATGAGAACAGCAATGGAGCCAGTGACATCTGGGAACAGAAATACAATGCTGCTGCTCTGGTGGCTGATGCCGCTATGCGGGCTAAGGACTCAGATCACGATGGATATTCTAACATCTCAGAAGCAAATGCGGGGACTGATCCCTTAAACCCAGAATCCTGCCCTAGAATAGACATTCTTAGTAAATCTGGTGGCAATGTGGCTGTGAGCTACCCTACTGAGATAGGAAAAACCTATCAGGTATTTGTTTCTAACACTTTAGGAACGGGAGCGATTTGGAATGGGATTGGTAACGCAGAGCGTGCTAGCACACCATTACAATCTGATACACTCACAGGGCAGATGTCTGATAAGGCGTTTTACCGGGTGAACATCACTGACGGAGACGCTGATAATGATGGTCTAACAGATTGGGAGGAAGAACAGCTAGACGGCTTTGATCCAGACAATGCGAACTCATTTCCTGGTGAGGGAAATGACGCGGCTGTGATCGCTCAGCATCAATTACAGCTAGGCAGTGCCACCATTTCTCAATCAGGTGGCGATGCTTATGAGAAAGAGCAGATCACTTCTAAGTTCGTTTTCACGAGAACTAGTGCGGCTGGTTTTCCACTTACCATTTATTTTGAATTGAGCGGAAATACTGATCCGGCTAAAGGCTCAGCTTCCGCTAACGATTACGTTTTAAAAGATGCAAATGGTAACACTCTGCCTGACAACTTCATTTCCATCCCGAGTGGAGCGTCATCGGTAGAAGTCACCGTTCACCCAGAGCTCGATACCAAGCTCGAAGTCCCAGAGACGCTTACTAGCACGATCACAAACACAGCGAAGAGTGCCGCTATCCGAATCTGTGATGCGGAAAATACTGATGCGAACAGACGTCTTTTTGTAGCGAGACTGAAGCCAGTGGCAGGAACCAATTCTACCGGATCTGGCGTGGCTGCGATGTTACTCAGAGGTGATAATGAAGTGGGGTTTGTAACGATGAATTTCTCTGGGTTAGAAGGCGTGCAGACTGGAGCACACATCCAGTATGCCAATGTGAATACCCAGACGAATCTTGAGGGACTACCTGGTGGTCAGCTGGCAAACTATGCGTATGGGCTTTATGCCGCGCAATTTCTAGCGACTGATCAGCAAGTCCTCGATGCGCTATTCTCTGGTCAGGTGCTGATGAATGTGGAGTCTGATAAGAACATCAACGGAGACATTAGAGGTACGTTTTTGCTTTCCTCAGGCTCAGAAACTTTCGTAGCCCCCGCCCCTGCTCCAGCCATTGAGAATCTAACAGGTGATGATTTAGACCGTGATATTATTAGGTTCCTCACTCAGTCCACATTTGGTGCAACTCCCGATAGCTTCAATACTCTGAAGGCGATGGTAGCAAGCAAAGGTGGTGACAGAATGGCTGCATTCTCTGATTACATTGATATGAATTTCGGTTTAAACTCTGCCACTCCACTCCCGTCACCATCGTTAGAAGTGATGGTCTATGCCGCAGATTCCCATGAAAGATATCTAGCTAACATCATAGGATCTCCAGACTACAATGCTAATTATCACAGTAACCACGGCAACCGCACCAGAGGCTGGTGGACAATGACACAGTCCGCACAGGACCAAATACGCCAGCGAACCGCATTTGCTCTTTCGGAAATCTTCGTAGTTTCAGGCAGTGATAATACTATCAATGGTCGTCATTATGGCATGGCTCACTACTATGACATGCTGAAGGCTGGTGCATCAGGAACCTATCGAGATCTGATTGAAGATATTTCTAAGCACCCCATAATGGGGCAGTACCTATCCTCGCTACGTAATGCCAAAGCTAATGGAGTAGTGTCACCAGATGAAAACTACGCACGAGAAATCATGCAGTTATTCTCCATCGGACTTGTGCATTTACATGAAGACGGATCTCTCAAGTTATCACCTGAAGGACTCCCTATTCCCACCTACGACCAATCTGACATCTCAGCGATGGCTAGAGTCTTCACTGGCTGGTCATTTTCTGTGGTAAATTCTCCATGGAACTCACCCAATATAGTGCCAAACACTAATTTCAATAGTGATGCCGGAGCTACCTTTACCTACCAAGATCGCTGGACTAACCCGATGATCAATTTCTCCGCCTATCATGATACGAATACAAAAGAAATGACCACTCTAGGTCTCTCAATACCCGCTGGTAATACAGGGGAACAAGACCTTGATAAAGTGTTAGATTATCTGGGGAATTATGATTCCGCCACGCCCCCATATACAAATCATCAAACTACTGCTCCGTTCATCATCAGAAGGCTTATCCAGCGACTCGTCACCTCTAACCCATCAAATGGCTACATCTACAGGGTCACTCAGGTATGGAAAAACACCAACGGAAATCTAGCAGAAGTCACTAAATCAATTCTGTTAGACTATGAAGCTCGCTCACTCCAGCCTACTTTAGCGTCTTCCTACGGTAAGAAAAAAGAACCTCTCATCCATGTTGCAGCCTACATGAGAGCGCTTGAGTCCAAGTCAGAAATTCCCATTACCGATCTAGCTGATACCGCTAACCTCACAGCCTATACATACTCACAACCAAAGTATGCGTTAATCACAAGTGAGATAGCTAAATTCCCAGTAGGAACTACCATGTTTAGACTGGGTAGTAATACGGATGGCACCATCGGGCAGACACCGCTATATGCTCCATCAGTATTTAACTATTTTCTCCCTGACTACTCACCTGCTGGGACCTTATCAACGAATGGTCTCAAAGCTCCTGAATTTCAAATAGCTACTGATGTTAGTGTGATTACCCATATCAATGTGCTCCATGCTCTATTTTACACCAGTGGTCAGTCTGGCAGTGAAGTGCCTAATCAGAATGAACCAAATCCAGCGCACAATCCCTACAATTATGGAAAGTATGCCGATCACATGAAGCCAGACAGAGACCCCGCGACATCACATTTCATCCAGAAATATCTCG
This sequence comes from uncultured Verrucomicrobiales bacterium, assembly GCA_937128235.1. Classification (GTDB taxonomy): domain Bacteria; phylum Verrucomicrobiota; class Verrucomicrobiia; order Verrucomicrobiales; family Akkermansiaceae; genus Rubritalea. The sequence continues at coordinate 16,976 of CAKZMG010000210.1, read as the reverse complement.
CTATCATGGACACGAACGCTGACGGCAAAGTGAACGATCTCGATACTACCTTTGACCAGCCAGTGTTTATCTATGCAGCTACTGCCGCGCTCGTGGATGAGTTAGACCTCTTCCTTTCTGCTGGTAAAATCAAAAAGAGATTCGGTGCTGGCTATGACTACACCACTCCTAGAGCCAATAATCCGCGTGATCAAATCATTGAAGCTGTAGCGCAAAGCTATGACTATTACGATGATGATGGCGTCTCAGATCCGAACCATGCTAATTTCATCAGAGATGAAGGAAGACAGCTATCCATTCTCACGCATCGCCTCCGCTACGCATCTTATCTCATCGCTTCCTCACCGTATGGAATGATCCAGCGGTAAAATTTAAAATAACCTAAGTATGAAAAAACATAAACAAGAGCATCTCAATAGCCGCAGAGACTTCCTCCGCCAGTCCGCCTGTGCCTCACTCGGAGTCACCGGCATAGTCAATGCTCTGGCGCAAATGCGCCTCATGGCCTCTGCTCTCGCCCAGAGTGGCGGTGCGCCAGGCGATCCCTACAAGGCGATGGTCTGCCTCTTCATGCAGGGCGGAAATGACGCCCACAATATGATCGTTCCCATGGGTGATCCAGCATCGGATGAAATGCGGATGGACTATGAAACTCACCGTGGCATTCTCGCGCTTGATCGAACCGCCCTCCATTCCATCACACTGCCAAATACCACTGCCTTTCAAAAACACTACAGCACGACTACCTCTCCCTCTTTAGGCTTCCATCCCAGCGCGCCAAAGCTAGCCACGCTTTTCAATAACGGTGACCTCAGCGTGGTCTGCAATGTGGGAACACTTGCCTATCCGCTGCCTACCAGAACTGACTACACAGATAACATCATTGCCAGACCTATCCAGCTATTCTCACACTCAGATCAGACCACTCAGTGGCAGACAGCCATCGCGGACCAAGGGCTCAAGACTGGCTGGGGTGGTAGAGTCGCCGAGCTGATCAATGCCGCACAGAACCCACAGTCACAGGTCTCGATGAATATTTCTCTCGCTGGGATCAATTCATTCCAAGTAGGTACTGCTGGAGGTATAGCGCAATACATCGTAGGAACAGATGGCGCGATCCCGCTTACAGGATATAGCTCCGGCTCTTCTTCTGCCGGAACTTACAAGCCATACGGAAATGCCTACGTCAACGAAACAGACCCCACAAACGGCTACAAAACTACTAATCAAGGGCACCGGATGAAGTCATTTGACGCGATCATGAATTTATCTAGCGATCATCTGTTAGAAGATCACTATACTCGGGTCATCCGCTGTGCGCGTGAAAATGAAAGCCACATCGGAGCTGCCACGGTTACATCCGCAGGACTCACTATGGACGATCCAGATAACCCTGGAACTGAGATTTCTATCTTCGACCATTACTTCAAAAACGCGGATTCTAAACTTGGTGACCAGTTAAAAATGATCGCCAGACTGATCGCGGGCAGGACTCATCTCGGGAATAATCGGCAAGTATTCTTCTGTGAAATCAGAGGATTTGACACGCATCAGAATATGTTAGGTAGCCACGCTGACCTTATGACTGAGCTTTCTGAAGCCATGGATGCCTTCAGAAATTGTCTCAGTGATCCGCAGATGGATGTCTTTGATAATGTGACTACATTTACCGCCTCTGACTTCAACAGAACCCTCACACCAAATGGCACGAACAACTCCGCAGGCTCAGACCACGCCTGGGGCGGGCACACGCTCGTGATGGGTGGCTCTGTGAATGGCGGTGATGTTTACGGTCACTTCCCTGCTCTAAAAACCGGAGCCGCTACAGGCTCTATAGACTCACACTCAACGCGAGGCAGACTCATTCCAGACACATCCGTGGATCAGTATTCCTATGTGTTAGCGAACTGGATGGGAGTGGACTCAAACTCGAAGGAGCTCATCTTCCCTAACATCAACCGCTTCGATAATCCTCTTACGGTTGCTAGCACTAATCTAGGATTCATCTAACATTATGAAAAAAGTAATCACACTACTCACACTAGCAGCTAACCTCAGCATGGCTGCAACGACAGCTCTACCGAATAATACCTTTGCCGTCGATGAAGGAGTCGCCTTTATGCTAGGAAATGATGGAGCTTCAGATTATTTCTTCAGCTGGACGGATATATCTGGCACTCAGACAGACATAGCAGACCCCACAATCATCCTCACCGTGGGCGAGACTTACACCTTCACGCGCACTTCATCTAGCCACCCATTTGGTATTTTAAATGATTCACTTTCTGTATCAGAAATTGGTGGTTCACTATTTAGAGACAGCACCGATAGCAGTGTGATCAATGCTGCTATTCTCTCCCCAAGCGAGGATTTCACGGCTGATCCACCACCAGTAGCCACTACTATTTCCTGGACTCCAGGAAGCGCAGATGTAGGCGACTACTTTTACACCTGCTTAGTCACGAGCCACACCGGCATGACTGGACGCATCCAAGTAGTCCCTGAGCCATCTAGCCAGCTACTCGTTATTCTGGGGCTTAGTTCGGTGTTACTGCGCAGACAACGCTAGGAGATCATCTTACCAGGCTGGCATATTCCAGCGGCACATATTTTGGATTTTTTCCGGTAGTTCGTAGGCGAGCTTCCTACAAATTTTTGGAAGGTTCGATTAAACTGTGAGAGCGACTGGAATCCACATTCATAGGCAATGTCGATAATCTTCTTCGTATCTTTCTCGATTAAAATCTGCTTAGCCTGCTTGATACGGTGCAAATTTATATACTCAACAATAGTCATCCCCGTGTGCTTTTTAAACTGCTTACACATGTAACTATTCGTAACTTTCGTGTGATCTGCCAATGAGTCTAGGCAGATTTTCTCGCTCAGATGCTTAGCGATGTATTGCTTGCAGCGATCTGTAAGAATAGAATCATTATGAGTGCGGTCTAATGCTTTCTTAGCAATATTAGAGAGTTGCATCGCAAATGCTCCCATTAACACCAACTGATCTAAGTAGCGTTTCTCATCGAGGCTTGCCATCTTGTCATATTCTTCTTTCAGGTCAGAGGCGACACTTAGAGGTAAATTTTTCTGTACTTCATCTAACTTGGCAAAGTCTGTTGAGGACACCTGAATTTTTACCTGTCCTGTCCGTAAGTACGCTACTGTCACTTTATCTACTTTCACAGGGATCAGCGTTCCAGTCATCTTCGCTGGACACTGAGCAGTGCGTGCACTGTCCACTGCTTTTTCTGCTAACTTGAGAGTGTGATTAAGGCATCGCTTATCACAGAAGTTATTGGCTTGTAGTATAGAGCAATATGCATTCCCACAGCGCTGCACTTCCACCTCTGGAGTCTCTCGCACATCTGGATGGATGAATGCCACTGTGTGCCCCGTGACTTTCTCAAACGATGTCCTGTAAATGGCGAATAGTTCAGAGTTCAACAGATGCTCGTAAAGCTGAGTTTTTATAGGCTCATCATACGTTTGCTTACCAATCTCTTCCTGTATGTTCATTTTCCTTGGAAGTGTAGCATGATCCAAACTTTCTGGCAACATCTATGACATTCAAACTGACCATTATTGTATTTTCCTCTTGCGAGTCACCAAATACAGGCTGACTAAGGAACTCAGAGGCATAATGATAGCTGCGAAAAATGGCGACATGTAGCCAAGTGCCGCGATAACTACGACCGCCAAATTATATAATGTGGTATAGATCAGGAGGTCTCTACTGAGTGCATTCCTCAGTTTTGATAAGTTTAGAAGTTTAAGCAGATAGCCGAGAGTCTCATCCGTAAAGAGGAAATCTACGTCCTTTGTCACCAGATTAATATTAGCAAATGGTGCGGCACTGAGCCTCGCTTCACGCATCGCGAGAATATCATTCATCCCGTCTCCAATGTAGAGAATATCTCCTCTTTCCTGCATATCCTGAATCCGCTGCAACTTCTGCTCTGGAGTGAGTAATGCCGCGTAATCACTAATCCCAAGTTCATCCGCCATTGCCCTCACACTCTGCTCGACATCTCCTGAGAGTATCATCGCTGGCTGAGGTAGCATTTTCTGAATCTCCATGATCGACTCCCTAGTATCCTCACGTGGACTCTCTATAAAATGAAATTGTGCCAGAACTTTACCATCGCAGAGATAGTCACATGAGAGTGATGCATTGCTCGCATCGGGGCGCTCTAGGCTATAGTTACTGGTATAGTTAGACTCACCTATCTCAGTAGAAACTCCCCTCCCCGGCGTCTCTAACACATCACACACCAGGTCACTGTGAGTGATGCCTTGCTGGATAAGTTCTGAGAAAAGAGACCGACTCAGAGGGTGCAGAGATTTTTTTGTTAGAGAGAAAAGAACCTCTTTTTGACGATCATTTAGGTTGGTAAGATCACGAGTATTTTCTAATGCTGGGCGATCTAATGTGAGCGTCCCTGTCTTATCGAAAACAATTTTTCTTAGCTTCAGAAAGCCTGCCCAGCACGTAGAAGTCAGCGGGAAAACACCGATGCTGTTCGCGAGTTTATTAAAGCGGGTATCGAGCAGCGGGAGCGCTAATCCTATCCCACATGGGCAAGATACAACATAGACGGAAATCATCACTTGGATCGCCTTTACCCAATCTTGAGATACCCAGAGCCATGTTCCTCCTGCGATGAAACCAATGAGCAAAATTCCTACTAGATAATAGCGGATGAATTTAGCGAGCGCGGGGCTGAGACCGTCATTTTGTTTCGGCAGCTGATGAAAGAAGTGTTCAGAATCTACCGCATCCACTGTCTCGATGGTGATGTCGTCTTGTGATTGATTCACCGCTCCCGCCGGCAGAGGGTCAGATTTCTCATACACGAGTGTGGCTGGCTCGCCAGTGATCCAGGCTAGTGAGCACTCCGCAGCCTCAGAGAGGAGCCTAGAAGCTGTGGGAATGACCGTGCCAGCGGGAATCACTAACTGCTCCCCCGCTTGTATTTCTTGCGTGTGGATCTGCTTCCCAGCTGGCGTTTTGAAATGTTCTGGGATCGTACTTTCTGAGCCAAACTTAGCATTCGCCCTACTCAGTGATGCCTGCTGCACTTGCTTACCTAATAACATCAGGAAAGTGAAAATAGCCACGAAATCAAAATAGAAAAGTTCCTCACGAGCGAACAACCAACCAATGATAGATCCAAGGAATGCTAAAATTAACCCGATAGAAATAGGCAGATCCATATGGATGTGACCGAGCTTCAAAGCAGCCCAAGCACGTTTAAAAAAGTACGATCCACCGATAAAAAATGTCAGTGTGGATGAGGCGATCACCACAATCGTAAGTAACTCATGAAGCTCATCAGATGCTTCCATGCCAGTGTAGCGCGGCAGTGTGAACCCCATGGTATTCATGGCGAGTGCACCGCAGATCCCTAGTTTTATCGCGAGCGATGAGCCGCCACCAGATTCATTGCTATTCGCTGGCGTGCGCGTGATTTCGTAGCCTAGCTTGTAGAGGCTATTGGCAAATTCTGCCGGATCTATTTCACGGGGCTGATAGACTAGCTCGATACTTCCGCGCGTGACACTGAGACTCACCGAATAAACACCATTCACTTTTTTAGCCACTGATTCTACTAACCAGACACAAGCCACGCAACTCAGCCCCTGGATACCGAGAACGATGGTTTGAGCTGCATCACTATCGCTCTCTAACAGCTCCTGAAGCCAGCCCCAATCTCGGTCTTGGAAGGGTCGCTCTCTCAGCGGAGTGAGCGGTGTCTCAGCCTTGAGATCATAGAACATCTCGTGCCCAGAATCATGAATGATCTGATAAACACTCTCACACCCACGACAGCAGAAATGTTCCTGATGAGATTTGAGTGGTGTGGTACAGTGAAGACAGGCGGACATCTTTAGATTGGAAATTTGCTACAAAACTTGCAGCGATTATTTAGTCCCTCATCAGCCAGGAAGATCAGTTTGTCCAGCGGGTTTTTCTTCAGTTGCTGGAAGTGTGTCTTGCAGCCTGAAGATCAACATCGCGGTGACGATGAGCAGAAAACTTACCCTTAGCCCGCTGCGCCATTTCCCTGGGATAAATTTAGCGATGAGATGAGTCGATGACTGGGCTGCCCAGAGTAACGGAATGGTACCTAAAGCAAAACAGAGTGCGATGCGTGCCCCAGAGAGTGGTGAGCCACTGAGGAGTGATACGCCAAAAATAAGATACAGCGGCGTGCATGGCAGACAGGGAGAAATGAGACCTAACAGACCGCCCATGATGCCTGGCGGCTTTGATTCTGCCCAACGTTTCGCTTTATAATACGGCATGGTGAGGAACTTAAGACGCGGCATTTTAAACAGCTCAGGAAAAGCCGTGATGATCAAAAATGGGATCATCAACCATGGCAGAACTACTGCTGGTGAGTCAAAGAAGAACCCCATTGGCTGGAGGCTGATGAGACCTGCGATGGCTCCGATGAGTGTGTAGGAAAAGACTCTGCCAAGATGATACGCTAGTGATTCCAGCTGCGCGTGTTGCTTAGATTTACAGCGGCTCGTGACAGAACATGCGAGTGGTCCACACATGCCGATGCAGTGCAGACTGGTCGCCAGCCCTGCACTAAGCGCAGCTACGGATGTCATGGTAGTAACCGTCATTCCTTGTGTTGAGGTGTGGATTTTTCCTGAGGTGTGTAGGTTGGCTCAGGCGTGATGCTTTTTAAATAAGACCACGCAGCCACTACGATAAGATGCATCAGCACCACCCAGAACCAGAGGCTTTTGAATAGTTTCTTCATTCCACTTCCTCCTCTTTTGGTCGTTTATACATGTGCTTGTTCGGTCCAGAGAAGGTGGCATCCAACGTCATTTCGGAGCCATCACTAGATTTAACTGTAAACTGAATATCCTTACTGCCATCATAGTCTGCCTTGGTAGTGAAGACTCCCATGGTGAACGATTTTGTTTTCAACTCAGAGACAACGATGGGAGCTACTTCTGAGAATTGTATTTCTTCTGAGCCACTACCAGAGACTGTGAACGTGACATCTCCCCTCCTCTTGTTCGTGACGTGGAAGGTGAAGATATTTCTCACTCCATCATCATTACTGATATAGCTAGCTCCTGTGAAGCGGGAGACTTCAGCATGAAATGGTCGTGCTTTTTTATATAAGGTGAAGGCTAAAACTGCCGCACCTAATAATATGAACACTCCGTAGAGGTAAGTTCTTGCTCGGAGAATTTTTCTTTTGCCAGTATCGATACCGTTTCTGGAATCATAGCGGATGAGTCCCTTCGGGCGGTCTAGCTTCACCATGATGTCATTACAGGCATCGATACAGGCGGAGCAAGCTACACACTCAAGCTGAATACCATCCCGAATATCGATCCCAGTTGGACAAACACTGACGCAGCGTTTGCAGTCCACACAGTCGCCTATGCTAGTATCGATCTGATCTTTACGCTTCTTCCCTCTCGGCTCACCACGGACATTATCATAAGTCACCGTGATGGTATCGTCATCTGTTAGAGCAGACTGAAACCTGCCATAAGGACACATGATGATGCAAAACTGCTCACGGAACCAACCGAAAGTGAAGGTGAATACCGCTGTGAAAGCGAGGATGAAATAGAACTCACCTAAGTGCAATGATGGCTTCGCCCTCATGAGCTGCCACAGTTCTGGAAACGAGATAAAGTAGGCGAGAAAAATGTGAGCTAAAATAAGTGAGATGATGACGTAGCTGAGCCACTTCGTTCCCCTCTTCACTATCTTGCCAGCAGTCCAGGGTGCTCGATCCAGCTTTTTACGCTTGGGAGCATCTCCTTCTATCAAGCGCTCCACTCTGCGGTAAACGTGATCTAGAAATACCGTGTATGGGCAGTACCAACCACACCAAACCCTACCCACAATAGAACTGAGAACAAAGAGCGCGAACGCCATCCCTGAGATAAGGAAAAATAACACCCAGAGATCATTCGCAAACAAGGTGATCCCGAAGAGATGGAACTGCCGGTCTGCAATATTGAGAAAAACAGCCGGATACCCATTGATCTTGATCCAGGGTAAAACTACATAAATGATGAGAAGAAAAACCGCTGTGATGCGTCTCAACGTGGTGAACCGCCCACTGACATCCGCTGGATGAATGATCAACTTAGAACCGTCTTCGTTGATCGTGGTGACGGAATCTAAGTTTGGCTCTTTCTTCTTATTGCTCATGTCATATTACTTCTTAAAATACTTATTAAACTACTTTTTGAATTTCTCAAAGTCTTTCTTATTTTTGCTGATGAGATACGCTGTTACCTGAGCTACTTTATCTGGGCCGAGCTGCTCCCATGGAGGCATTCTCATCATCTTGTATCCAGTACTATCAGCAGGTGTGCCTTTCAGAATAAAGGTGAAAATATCCATTGGTTTATCACTGTAATGCCAGACCCCATCATCAAGCGGACGCGCTGTGGCTCCACCGTTAGATTTCAGATCAGCACCATGGCACGCCACGCAGCTCCCCATATAAACTTCCTCACCAGCAGCTACAAATTCTGCATCCATGCTGAGTTTATTCACAAAGATGTCATCATCCAGTGAGTCTAGTGTCTTCTGCAAGGCGTCTTTTCTCAGCTGCTCGATAGCCTCCACCCTAGCATCCATACTCTCTTTACTAGTAGGCACAGTTCCTAAAGTGTAATAAACCACGTAGTAAATGAAGAAAAAGATGATGCCAGCCCAGAGGATAGTCAGCCACCAGTTCGGCATGCGCTGATCATACTCTTGGATCCCATCAAATGAATGCTCACGGAGAACTACTTCACCTTTTTTGATTGGAGTGACCTCTTTGTTTTCTTTGTCAGTATTCGTATTATTATTCTCCATGATCTTATTCTGTGTCGTTTTTGAGGGCTAAATTAGCGAGTTTATCCGTGGTACTGCGTTTCATTTTCCATGAGTGAATGACGACTAAGACAAAGATCAGCGAGACTACGATGAAGAAACCAAGATTACTGATCGTGTCTCCATTTTCTAGGGCAAATTGCTTAACAACTTTCATATTTCAATTTTTCTGGTTAAGGTGATTCAGTTTCTGCTTCTTCGCTTGATCCAGCGTCAGGGTCCACTCCCGCATCAATCATCTTATTGCGTTTTTTCTGATCGCGCTGTTTATCTGGTGAGATCCAGCCATCTGGTCTCTTCACAGCATCTTTCTCGGGAACTTCATAGACACCTATTTTCTGTAGGTAGGCGATGAGTGCCACGATCTGAGTTTCCGCGAGCTTCGCCTCCATCTCCTGACGAGTCATCTCCTCTGTGACCCATGGGATGTTGACGTTAGCTCCGACAAGTGTTTTAGAAATTTCTAACCCTTGCTCGATGGCGTGCTGCTCGATTTCATTTTTATTCATCGCTGGCCAAGGCACTCCAAGTAGAGCCTGAACTCTGATCTTTTTAGGTAGTGCTTTGATGTCAGTCTTAGCACTCACGAGTGATGAGTAAGATGGCATGTTAGATTTCTTCTCCTTCTCACGAGGATCCATGAGGTGAATGTAGTGCCAAACGTTGTCTTTGATACCAATCCGCATCTTATCAGAGCCTTCCACTAGATCTCCACCTTCACGTGCGAGGTCTGGTCCAGTCCGCTTAGATCCCCACTGGTGCGGGTAGTTGAAAATAGACTCACCCATTCTGGAGTAGTCTCCAAACTGGATCACATCTGAGTCCAGCATCCGGATCATTTGTGAGTGACAGTTATAACAACCTTCTGCAATGTAGATGTCACGCCCGGCTAACTCTAGTGGTGTGTAAACTACCTGAAGGCGGTCTTCTACGAGTGCTGGCTTAGTCATCATCGCATTCGGGATGATCTGCACAGCACCACCGATGGCTGCCGCGAAAAACGCTAGAACGGTGAATGGTAGATAATTTCTCGTGAGAGCATCATGCCACTCAGTCCAGCTCTGTCTGTTTCTCTTGAACCTATGGAACGCAAGCCACACGAAGAATAAGAGACAGATCAGCGGCAGAACATTACTCGGGTGAGTGACCCAAAAGACCAGACTCACTAGTGCACCGAGTGCCGCTGCGAATGGATCACGCTTTACGATCTGGCCAAGAGTTGCCTTATCAGGATTATTTCTATCTCTGAGGGTCACTTCCACACTGACTTCTGATGGAGTGCCTCCTTTGCATGTCTTGTATAAATTATAAACGAGAAGCACAAATCCGAGTAGATAGAGCAAGCCACCTAGTGATCTAGCAAGCAATGGAATCTGGATTGCCTCGAGAGTTTCTAGGAACTTATATGTAGCAGCCCCATCAACGCTCTGACCTAACATGAGACCTTGCGTGATACCAGAAACCCAGAGTGCCGCCACGTAGAGAAGCACACCTGCGAAACCGATCCAGAAATGGAAGTTTGCGAGAGATTTAGAATACAGCTCGGTTTTCCAGAGACGTGGGACGAGCCAGTAGAACATACCCGCTGCCATAAATCCGTTCCATCCTAAGGTTCCACTATGCACGTGACCGATAGTCCAGTCCGTGTAGTGAGAGAGAGCATTTACAGATTTGATCGACAGCAAAGGTCCCTCAAATGTAGCCATTCCATAAAACGTGAGTGCTGCTGCAAAAAACTTCACCACGGGATCTTTCTGCACTGTCCCCCAAGCACTACGGAGAGTGAGGAGACCATTCAGCATACCTGCCCAGGATGGTGCCCAGAGCATGACTGAGAAGAGCATCCCTAAGCTTTGGAGCCAGTTAGGAAGTGCTGTATTGAGAAGATGGTGAGGACCTGTCCAGATGTAGATGAATACCAATGCCCAGAAGTGAACGATCGATAAGCGGTAAGAATACACCGGCTTATTCACACATTTTGGCACAAAGTAATACATGATTCCCAAGATCGGTGTGGTCAGGAAGAAAGCCACAGCATTATGCCCATACCACCACTGCACCAGCGCATCCTGCACACCACCAAAGATAGGATATGAATGGGTCCAAGAAGTGGGGATTTGTAGGTTATTTACGATGTAAAGCATCGCGATTGTAATAATCGTAGCAATGTAGAACCAAATAGAAACATAGAGATGTTGCTCGTTTCTCTTGATGAGAGTCCAGAAGAAGTTGATAGCGAAAATCACCCATGAGAATACCACGAGAAGGTCAATAGGCCAGATGAGCTCTGCGTATTCCTTACCCTGAGTAAGACCTAGAGGTAAGGTTATAGCAGCTGCCACGATGACGAGCTGCCATGACCAGAAATGTATGCGTGTGAGCACATCCGATGCCACTCTGACTCTACAAAGTCTCTGAGTAGAATAGTAAACACCGGCAAAAATCATATTCCCTACAAAGGCGAAAATAGCCGCATTGGTGTGCACAGGTCTTAAGCGACCTAGCGTAAGATACGGAAGACCTTCTTTGGTCATCGTCCCTCCAGAGAGATATTCTATCCAAGGAACATCAGTCGCAAGCGTGATATTTAGCTGCAAGGACACCAGGAGTCCTGCCAGCATTCCTACTATTCCCCAGATGATTGAGGCCCATGTAAACCAACGAACGCATTTGTCGTTGTATCGTATTGTTGTCTGATCCATAGAATCTATTTGTTATCTTCTTCGCTAAGTGTCTTTTTGCTGGTAAAATGATCTCCCATTTTTGAAATGTCTGAATCGTCATCTGCCAATGGAAGTAACGATGTCTGCTCAATCCCCTGATTTTTATTCCTCCACGCTTCCATCACATAGCACACGATAAATACGATCGTCAGAACGATAGAAATAAAGATGGTGAGATGTAATACGGGCATGATCAGAAGTGAAAAATCAGTCTTGAACTAACGCGACAGAGAATGATTCATCAAGCAAAAAAAGCATCGCATATTTTGTCTTCAAGCGGTGAATATATGCGGAATGACAGCTTTAGAAAATAAACTGGCACCAACCATAGCTCACTAGCGGACCCAGTACAATCAACACCATGCCTATTTTAAAGAAATCCGAGTTTTTCAAGACCCCAGTAGCATAGCAGATGGCATTAGGTGGAGTCGAAACTGGCAATAGAGCAGCACAGGAGCACACTAACGTAGCTGGAATGACAACTAGCATAGAATCAGAAACAGCTACCGCTGAGAAGACCAACGGAATAATAGCATTAGCTGCCGCTGTATTACTCATAAAGTTAGAGGCGATCACTGCTATAATAGCAAACACTAACCCCAGCGTTGTAATCGATAGATCACCCGGAATCATTGTAGAAAAAAAGCCAGCCAAACCACTCACTGAGATCCCCTTACCCAGAGCTAGTCCCCCAGCCATCAATATAAGCACGTCCCAAGGCACCGATTTTAGAGAAGCAGCATTTAATACTCCAGTCAAAGTCAGCAAAGTCACAGCCAAGAAAACAACCACCGTTGGGTGAATATGATGGATAGATTGCGTCATCCATAATCCAATTGTTCCCAGCGTAATCACCACTACAAAAAACAGCTTCCAAGAAAACCCAGTCTCACCATCTGCAGAGTTTGCCTCTGAAGGCTTTGTAAGTTCAGTGAGATCAAAAGTTAATCTCTGTTTATCCTTTTTAAAGTAGCTAAACCAAATGTAGGTAAAGCTGAGCATCAACAAGAGAAGTGATGGAGGCCCTGCTATCCACATCCACTCCAGAAAATTTATGGATATACCACTCTCGGCAAGGCTAGCCACTGCAATAGCATTCGGAGGAGTCCCAACAATAGTAACCATTCCACCTAAACTAGCTGCCATAGCTAACGCCACCAACATCCCGCGAATACTCAAATTGTCTTTCGGTGCCTGCTTAATAAAGGGAGCAACAACGGCAATCACTACCGTTATCGTTGCAGTATTGCTCATAAACATACTCAACACATAAGTGACTAACATGAGACCAATAGTTATTGAGAAGGCTCCCTTGCCCGTTTTTGTCAAAATTGCTTTTGCCGTAATTTTATCAAGCCCCGCCTCACGAAATGCCTCAGCGATTAAAAAACCACCAAAAAATAACCAAATCAACGGGGATCCCCACACAGCAAGGATCTCTGACCACTCCCACATTTCAGATGAGCCCGCAGCAGTGGAAAGAAAAAGTAATTCTAAGCCCATGATAAGCATCGCGGTGGCATAGGAAGGAATAGCCTCCGTAAGCCACAGACCTGCTGCCAAAACAAGGATGCGAAACATCCACACACCTTCGGCACTCAGCGCTCCAGATTCGTGAGCATTTGAGATCACCGGCAGATACCCTACTAACCAAGCTAGAATGATACAAAGAATCCATTTGATGCTGCTCAGAATCGGGTTAAAGGTATGGATTCTCATCCAGCGCAACGCATTCGCACGAGTCTGCGTATCACTTAGTTGTCTAAATCTTGGTCTTTGCATGACGAAAAATTCCCCTAAAATCTGCTTTCACAAATCCTAGAGGTTTCTGAATTTATCAAATGAGAGAATTAGTCTTGAGCTGGTCCAGCTTTAAGGATTTCAGGTGCTACACCTGATTCAAATTGCTTGAAATTCTCAGTAAATAACCCCGCAAGATAACTCGCAGTCTTTTCATAATCAGTGCTTTCCTCCCATGAGGTGCTTGGGTCTAATACTTCTGATGGCACACCCTCGCATTCTAGAATGGTTTCGATTCCAAAGAACGGATCAGTCTGAGACTTAACACCCTTCAGAGTCCCCTCGGCGATCGCACTGATAATCGCGCGTGAATACTTCAGCTTGATGCGTGACCCTACGCCATATTTACCACCCGTCCAGCCCGTATTCACTAGCCAGACATTGACATTATTCTGGGCAATCCTTTCGCTCAGAAGCTCGGCATATTTTCCTGGATGCCAGACCATGAAAGGTGCACCAAAGCAAGCTGAGAATGTGGCAGAAGGCTCTACCACTCCCTCTTCCGTGCCTGCTACCTTGGCAGTATAACCAGAAATAAAGTGATACGCCGCCTGCTCAGAGGTAAGTTTTGACACTGGAGGAAGCACTCCAAACGCGTCGCATGTTAGAAATACCACGTCTGTAGGCTGTCCCGCCACACATGGGATTTTAGCATTTGAAATAAACTCAATTGGATACGCACCACGGGTATTTTGCGTAATGCTGGTATCTTCAAATTTCACATGGTGAGCCTCATCAATAGTGACATTTTCCAGCACCGCTCCGAAATGCAACGCATGGAAGATCTCAGGCTCAGACTCTTCAGACAGATCAATCGCCTTTGCATAACATCCACCTTCGATGTTAAAGATTCCCTCATCAGTCCAGACATGCTCATCATCCCCAATAAGCCTTCTGTTAGGGTCTGCTGAGAGTGTGGTTTTACCCGTTCCAGAAAGCCCAAACAATACCATTGAGTCTTCCGTTTCTTTCGCGGCTGTAGCTCCACAGTGCATAGATAAATTTCCTACCTTTGGCATCAAATAGTTCATCATCGTGAAGACCCCTTTCTTCATTTCTCCAGCATATTCTGTGCCCAGTATCACCATCTCTCGTGCCTCGATATTGAGATCAATAGATGTCTTAGAACTCATCCCCTCAGTGTGCCCATTTGCAGGGAATTTGCCCGCATTAAGAATAGTAAAATCTGGATCACCAAAGCTCTCTAGCTCTTCAGCAGTAGGTCTGATCAACATATTATGCATGAATAATGCATGATAAGGACGTGAACAGATAACACGAATTTTCATCCTGTGCTGTGGATCCCAGCCTGCAAACGCATCCAGAACATAGAGCGTGTCCTGTATGCCTAAATAATCCAGCGCACGCTCTTTATTGATTTCAAACTGAGCGGCATCCATCGGTATATTTACATCTCCCCACCAGATATCATCTTCACTTTCAGGACTCTTCACCACACGCTTATCCTTAGGTGATCTGCCGGTCTTATCACCTGAGTAAGCAATGAGTGCGCCTTTATCAGAGAGTTCAGTACTATCCTCTGTGAGTATAGCTAGTTTGTAGAGCTCAGCTGGTGATGCATTTTTGTAGAGCTTACTTGGATTGAGTTTATAGAGTGTATTCATACTAATTTTTTTGGTTAACTGTTAGAAAGGCATCCTCCTTTTAGAGGACACCTATAAACTAACCCTTCCACTCAATTTAACTGTGCATATCTTGCTTTAAGACCTATCAAAATAGCACAACTAGAACCTACTTGAAAAGCACTCAACATTATGAAGCTGCCTTCTTAATCTCAGAAATTTCTTTATCTATTTCGACTGCTCTCTTTGCTAGCCAGCTAGTCGCTTCAGCTAAGTCCTCGCCATGTAGATTTGGTATTTTCTTAAATGCTGCTTCTAACTCAGCGATCTTCTCTGCATCGTGTTCTTGACCTTTGAGTTCTTCAGAGAAATTCATAAATTTCAGAACCCCTCTATACGCATCTCTCATCCCCCCACAACGGAGAAATCCTATCTCCCGATCACCATCGTGCACTGGTACCAAAAAGTGAATCAGGCCAGATATTCCATGTGCATATTTTACATGCTTCCCCTCCGTAGAATCTCGCATAGACTGGTGAGAAGCCTCTAACTCCTCCTTAAGATCCAGCTCTCTGCTTAGGATCTGGTAATAGTCACTTGAAAGCTCATCCAGTGACCTAGGATCATCCTGCTCTAGTGAGTCTAACCACAGGTCTAGCTCAGTCATCCTCTTAAACGCTCTACATAGAACTTTAAAATGCTCACTCTCACGAATCTTTTGTAGTATTTGATTATCTGTCATAATTTTTTCCACCCTTCTTTGAAGTGTAACATAACTCTAGTTTCAAACTCAATAAACTCAATGCATATACAACACTAGCAGAGCAAAATATGCGCAGTCTTCAAACAGCACCAATCAACTCCCACATTCTACGGATGCTCATAGGCATGGCACCGAAGACGGAAATCGTATCGAGCACGAAGCGATCATTTGATGCCACCTCAACATCATATTTCTCAGCATGCTGCGCCACTATTCTCTCTATCACCGCATCAGCAGTCTGGTTCACCCTGCTATACATCACCAGAATATCCAAATCCTGGCGCATCAGAGCATCCAGTTTCTCCCCTTTCCCATCAAAAACTAACACCACATGATACTCAGAAATATCCTGAAAATGAGTCAACTCACGAATTAACTCCAGCCGGGTTCTCCGTGGGTGCTCCAGATGCTCCTGAGCCAGATGTGGAGTAGAAAAAATAGCGCTATGACCATCCACTATAAGGACCCTGTCCATATCACCCTCTAGTAATTGATAAACAAAAAGCCAGCCTCACGCATGATGCGATAAGACTGGCTCGATAAATTCATTATTGAAAAGACGGATCTTACTTATCGTCTTTCGCTGCTTTTTTCGCTGCTTTCTTAGCAGGAGCTTTTTTAGCCGCCTTCTTAGCTGGTGCTTTCTTAGCTGCCTTCTTGGCAGTTTTCTTAGCTGCCGCCTTCTTTGCTGGTGCAGCTTTAGCCGCTGCTTTCTTAGCAACAGGCTTAGCCTTCTTTACAGTAGGGTTTGACTTCTCCTGCGCTTTCTTACGTCTAAGATATTCCTTACGACGCTTTCTCTTTAAAACTTTATTGTATTGTTGTCCCATAATTAGTGTGAAAAGAACTAGGGATTTTGAAAATTTTATCAAGAGCAAAGTTTAATAAATAATCATATATCTTACTGAGAGCTCTCTTTACCTAAGCAAGTGATTAAAATAAGCAGAAATACAGCATCGCGTCTATCTCTGCTCAAGTTGCCTTTATCTAGTGCTTTTTAAGCGATCAAAAGATCATTCTAATCTTCCTGCACTGCATCAATGACTAACCATCTTAGCTGCCACGTGGTTAGCTACCTGTATTAGAATTGTATCCAAAAAGCTTAATCACGAGCCAAAAACATCCTTCCTCAAATCCCTCATCACACAGATCGCTTCACCTTCCATCTCCTCAACTCCCTTCATCTTTCGAGCTCCAGACTTCCTCTTCGCTCCATAATGCTCGCGGCT
>CAKZMG010000209.1 GCA_937128235.1 uncultured Verrucomicrobiales bacterium | reverse complement strand
CGCTCAGAACACTACGCTGGAGGATTTCCTGATAGTATTGCTAATTTTAATCATCTAACAGATCCTCGAACAGGACGCAGAATAGGGTGCCAGGCATGTGGTTTTAGACATTTCAATCCGTGAGGAGTGTCATTCTCTCAATTCTTCTTGGTGTATCCATTTTAGTCTTTTTTCCTGCTTGTAAGGAAAATAGTAAGGGACGTGCAAGCGGTGGAGCACCAGCATCAGATGCCACCACCGCTAGTCAGAAAGATATTGACCGCTTTACCGTGCGATCCGGAATCGTGATACCGCCAACCTGCAAAGTGACAGCCTTCCGGGCTCCGATGTCGATGGACGGCGTCATGATGATGAAGTTGGAACTGCCGACGGGGGATCTTGCCAATTTCCTCCGAGCATCTGGTCTTGTCGGCAAGCTAACAAATACCACCAGAGAGTCTGCCTCCGGGGAATTCGGTGATTTTATTCCAGCCCATCCGAAGAAGTTTCGAGAGGGACAGAAAAGCCTCGGAAAAGGGGAATACCTAAACGTGCTTGTCGATGAGGATTCCGCGGCGATTGCGGTGTTGTATATGCATTGGTTCGGGACGTGACGGCATTAGCGTCAGAACCAGGCTGCATGCATTCGGCGAAGCCTAAAGATAGCTTCTCATCGGAGCGATGGCGGAGCATGAGTGGCAGGGCTTTGACGTTCTCCTAAAAATTCACAATAAATTCATAGGCACTACATCAAGCGTTCATAAAAAAATGCGTATCATGTAGCTATGGCAAAAACTACTATACGATCCAGTTCCTTTAAAATCATACGCAAAATCATCATAGTAATGCTGATAGTAGCGGTAGTCAGATGTGTGGCTACATTTATTCTAAATAAAAGCCGTGTTGGCTCTTACGAAGAGCATGTTTCCAATATTCTAGAATATAAAACAGATGCTTGGTTTCTTCCTAGGAAAATTCCTGAAGAAGCTACTAGCGTGCACTACGATTACTCCAATGGGTGGGGACAAGGAAGCAGCTCACAGACTCTACTTTTCCGACTCCCAATAAACGATGCTGAAAAATTACGAGCCGAAATAGCATCAAAATACTCCGCTAATAGACGCTCTAAAAGAAGTAAGCACGACACAACTCGCCCCCAAATTGCTACTAATGCTTACGAGGAGTTAGTCTGGAGTTACTCATCTCAGAATCATGGAGCAACTGGTGGTGTTTGGTATCACCCAGAAAAACATGAATTTATATTTTATCATGAACAATGGTGAACTGTGCTAATAAAATACAAGAATAGAGAGCAAGGAATGCGGTTTTATCATTTTAAATATGACTGTTAGACTGTTAGATTATTTAAGTAATGGGGCTATGGGAGGGTATTGATTTTACTTCACCTCGAAGAATCCTCGCATTACTTTATCGTGGCCTGGGAAGGTGCAGATGAAGGGGTATTTGCCTGGGGTTGTGGGGGCTTTGAATTCTAGGGTTTGTGATTGGCGTCTTTCTAACATTTTGCTGTGGTGCAGGATGTCATCTGTGTTTGGGATGAATTCTTTTTTGAATCCATCTGCTCCTAGGGCTATGGCGGCGGCGGCGACTTTGTCTGCGGTGCCGGGCTTAACGATGACGATGTTGTGCGGGAGTGCGTCTGGGTTCACGAAGGTGAGTTTGACTTTTTTACCAGCTTTGAGTTGGATGGATTTGACATCGAACCGTAGTTGCTCAATGACGGTATTGATGCGGACTATGGTGTGCTTGGGTGTGTCTTTGATGATGCCGCCTTTGATGATTTTCATCTCCTTTTCTTTGGCTATTTTCTGCGCGCCTTTTGCTGGGTCTGCGGGTCCCCAGTGATGTTGCACTGTGGCAGCGGCGATGCGTGCGTGGGGTTCTGGTGAGTTTAGCACGAGGTCGAGCAGGTCGGTGTTGCGAACGTTGTGCTGCTGGTGAAGCCAGAGGGCTTCTAGCAGAGGGTGCGCGTGGTCTTTGTTTTTGGGATCGAATTGTTTGATCCATTGTTGAGTGGCTTTGATGACTTCATCTGAATTTCGTGCTGAGAGTTCTACGCGGGTGCGGTGGCGGACTCCGTCAACTGGGTGCTTGAGGTTGTCTAGGAGTTCGGTGATGCTGGCTCCTGCTATTTTGACTGGCTTTTGGAGTGGGTTTTTGGTGTAGACCATGCGGTAGATGCGGCCATGAACTTTGTCACGGTGTGGGTCGCGGATGTTGTGCTGCATGTGACCGATGATGACGTTGTGCCAGTCTGCGATGTAGAGTGCTCCGTCAGCTCCGAAGACTGCGTCTGTGGGACGGAAGTTTTTGTCATCGCTACGGAGGAAGTCGTCTGAGGGGGTGCCCCAGACTTCGCCTTGCTTGTATTTCTTTGCTGGGAATCCGTCTCTGTGGAGTTTGTAGCGTTTGAGTCCTAGGTAGCCGATGGTGTTGCAGACTAGGAAGTCTTGTTGGATGTCTTCTGGGAAGTTGGTGCTAGAGATGATGGCGTCTGCGGCTACGGGGCGGACTTCTTTTTTCACGAGTGGAAACATTTTGAATCCTTTGCCTTTTAGCTGAGGGCGGACTTGGTAGGAACGTCCGCCTGTGCCGTCGTTTGCGTAGTGGTAGCCCCATTTATCAAAGGAGATTCCGTGTGGGTTAGGGCTATTTCCTGCGTGGTATGCGATGGTGTGTCTGCGTGGGTCTAGGCGATACATGGCAGATGCTCCGGCCTTGAGTGAGCTTCCCCATGGGTGCTCGTGGTTGTGCTGGAGGAAGACTCCGCTCTGCCAGTAGATGCCGCCGTCTGGTCCGTAGATTAGGTTGTTCGCTGCGTGGTGGGTGTCTGATGAGCCGAATCCCTGGAGGAGGATTTCTCTGTGGTCAGCTTTGCCATCGCCATCTGTGTCTTTGAGGAAGATGAGGTCTGGCTGGGTGGTGACGATGACTCCGCCGTTCCAGAATTCAAATCCGAGTGGGCAGTGCACTTTAGCGAATTCTACTAGTTTGTCAGCTTTGCCGTCACCGTCTGTATCTTTGAGGGTGATGATGGCGTCTCCCATTTCTTTTTTGGGTTCCCATTTTGGGTAGGTAGGCCAGACGGCTGCCCAGATGTGCCCTTCTGGTCCGGTTTGGAGTTGGACTGGGTTTGCGAGTTGTGGGAATTCTTTTTCTGAGGCAAAGAGGTTTACTTTGAAGCCTTCTGGGACGTGCATTTTCTTGATGCCTTCTTCTGCGGAAAGGTACTTGAGGTTACCTTCTTTCATCTTGTTAGATGATTTAGATCCACCGCCTACATTGGAAATGACTTTGACTGGGGAGGGGACGTTGCTGTCGTCAATTTTGTGTGACTTGTTGTTTGCTGTTGCCCAGATGTTGAGATCGCGATTGGCGGTCATAATGTCTAGCATGGTGAGCTCGTGCTGTAGGACTGTGGCGTTGCTCTGGTTATCTACAAATTTCAGCCTAGATCTGCCTCCCCAGATGTCATTTCCATCGACTGCACGGTAGCGGTGGTGCCAGTGGAGGTTTTTATCGAGCACGGCTTGGTGAAGTTTTTTGTCGATTGAAGCGCTGTTGATGTTCTTGTTAGTAAGCGCTGAGGTGATTACTTCACTTAGGAGTTTGTAGCCAGTTTCGTTGAGGTGTGAGCCGTTTAGGGTGAGTGGGGTGTCATTGGTATTGTAGAGTTTCTGGGTGGGGTGGAAGAGGTCTACGAATTCTACTTTGGCATCTTTAGCTGCTTGTTGGGTTGCTTCTGTGATGGCTTGTAATCGTTTGTTGTGGGCTGATCCGTCAGGTAAATTGGGGTTATTGAGATTCTCAAATGCGATGGGGCTGAAGAGGATGATGCGCGGTGTGGAGGTGCCGTTTGGTATGAGTGCTTGGTAGCGGCTGATCATTTTCTTTAGTTCAGCTTGGTGCTTGGATGGGTTGTTATCGAAGGACTCGTTGTAACCGAAGAAGCAGAGGATGGTGTCTGCTTTGATGTGCTTTAGGTATTGGTCTTCTGGGGTGAATCCCTTTGAGCGAGGTCTGTTGTTAGGTCTGTCTCCGCTGAGGCTGAGATTTCTGAAGGTGAGTTGTTTGTCTTTTAGGGCAGACTGGAGGAGTGCTTCGGTCCAGCCAGCGTGTTGCATTCTGTCCGCGAGCCCATTGCCTACGATGGCGATAACTTCTTGCTTTTTAAATTCCTGAGTGATTGAGGATTTGGTCTCGGTAGTGGAGTTTGGTGCTTGAGCTTGTGCTTGCTTGGAGGTGAGGCCTAGTGCGCTGAAGCAGAGGGAGGCGGTGAGAAATGTGGTCTTACAGATTTGCATAGGTACCTATACTGGAAATTCATAGATCATCTATCAAGGTATAATTTCAAATGCTTATTAGGGGAGGTTTTTAGCCGATTAGTCATTTTGATTCGGTTTCTGGCGGAGTTGTTTTTTTTGGGATTGCTTGGATTTGTCGTCTAGCATTCTGGATTTTGAGCGGCGAGAGCGGCGGCGTTTTTGGCGACGTATTTTTTCGCGGGCTTGTTGGCGGGCGGTTTGGATGCCGAGGATTTGTTCTTGGTAGGTCTCGCAGAGTTCTCT
>CAKZMG010000208.1 GCA_937128235.1 uncultured Verrucomicrobiales bacterium | reverse complement strand
CGACTTCTACAGCTCCGAGATCTTCCGCCTCTTCCGCGATGACAATGGAGGTGACTTACGCGCTCCACAGGCTGAGCCTCCAGCGCAGATTTTGGTCGACCAGCCACGCCAAGAGGTAAAGTCTCTAGAGCTCACCGACACTGACGGCAAAATCACCATCCTGACCGACACAGTCCGCCTAGAGTTCGACAAAGCCACCAGCCTTCTGAAGCTCATCCGCCTCAGCGACGGCGAGGTCATTCTCAACCAACTCGAAGCAACCACTTTTGATGAAGACCAAGTGAGTCTCACTCTTGAAGAGCTCGACAACGAATACTTCTACGGTGGCGGTGTCCAGAACGGACGCTTCTCCCACAAGGGCAAGATCATCGCTATCGAAAACCAGAACAGCTGGACAGACGCGGGCGTGGCCTCACCGAATCCCTACTTCTGGTCCACCCGTGGCTACGGCATCATGTGGCACACGTTCAAGAAAGGTATCTATAACTTCGACGCCAGCGATCAAGGGAAAGTCAGCCTCTCGCACGAGACTAACTACCTCGATATCTTCATCATGGCGGGCGAGACCCCAGCCGCTCTTCTCGATCGCTATTTCCAGCTCACTGGCAAGCCACTTTTACTGCCTAAGTTCGGCTTCTACCTCGGCCACCTGAATGCTTACAACCGTGACTTCTGGAAAGAAGACGAAAAAGGCATCCTCTTTGAAGACGGCAAGCACTACAAAGAAAGTCAGAAAGACGAAGGCGGTGTGCAAGAAACTCTCAATGGCGAAAAAGGCAACTACCAGTTCTCAGCACGTGCAGCGATCGATCGCTACAACGATGCCGACATGCCGCTCGGTTGGTTTCTTCCTAACGACGGCTACGGAGCCGGTTACGGCCAGACTGATAGCATCGACGGCAATATCGCAAATCTCAAAGAATTCGGCGACTACGCACGCGAGCGCGGCATCGAGATCGGGCTCTGGACACAATCTGATCTTCATCCGAAAGAAGGTATCGAGCCACTGCTCCAGCGCGACATCGTCAAAGAAGTGCGTGACGCAGGAGTGCGTGTTCTCAAGACCGACGTTGCATGGGTCGGACCTGGCTATTCGTTTGGACTCAACGGTATCGCAGACGCTGCAAACATTATAGCGAAAGACGGCGACGACGCGCGCCCTTTCATCATCACGCTCGACGGCTGGGCTGGCACACAGCGCTACGCTGGTGTGTGGAGCGGCGACCAGACAGGTGGTCAGTGGGAGTATATCCGATTCCATATCCCTACCTACCTTGGAGCTGGGCTTTCGGGCATGTCTAACATCTGCTCAGACATGGACGGCATCTTCGGCGGCAAGAATCCTGCGGTGAACACCCGAGACTACCAGTGGAAGACATTCACCACCATGCAGCTGAATATGGATGGCTGGGGAGCGAACCCTAAATATCCTCAAGCTCTCGGTGAGCCTGCGACATCCATTAACCGCTGGTATCTCAAGCTCAAGTCCGAGCTCATGCCCTACAGCTACAGTATCGCGCGTGAGTCAGTAGATGGTCTACCAATGGTGAGAGCCATGTTCCTAGACGAAGCGAACGACTACACACTGAGCGCATCGACACAGTATCAGTATCTCTACGGACCATCATTCGTAGTGGCTCCTATTTATCAAGAAACTCGCTCCGATGAAGCTGGCAATGACATCCGCAATGACATCTACCTCCCCGATGGCGAGTGGGTAGATTACTTCTCAGGTGAGGTTTACCAAGGCGGACGAATCATCAATCAGTTCGACAGCCCACTCTGGAAACTACCAGTATTTGTTAAGCGTGGGGCCATTATCCCTAAAGCGAACCCTCATAATAACGTCAAACAAATCGACCTGAGCCGCCGCATCTATGAGTTCTACCCCAAGGGTGAAACATCCTTCACAGAATACGATGATGACGGTCGCTCCAATGCCTACATCAAAGGCGAAGGAGCTACCACTAAGATCACCTCCAAGCTGGCTGGTGACGTTGCGAGTATTATGATCAATCCTACTCAAGGAAATTTCAAAGGCTTCCAGCCACAGAAATCTACCGAGCTGCAAGTCAATCTAACCAGCAAACCAAGTTCTGTTATAGCTTCAGTGAATGATCAATCTGTCACTCTAACAGAAGTGAAAACCCTAACAGAATTCACTAAAGGTAAGAACCTATATTTCTACGAAGCCCAACCCAAGCTCAACCAATACGCTACTCCTGGGTCTGAGTTTTCTAAAATAAACATCACCAAAAACCCACTGCTTCACATCAAGCTAGCCAAGCTCGACACCACTAAAAGCACCATTGGAGTAGAAGTTGAAGGCTATCGCTACGATACCGCTTCACCTCTGCTTGCCACCAAAGGTAAATTAGAAGTTCCACAAGCGAGTGTCACTAAAGAAAATTCCGGTCCTTACTCCCTCACTCCAAGCTGGGAAAAAGTGGCTAATGCAGACTACTACGAAATCAAATTCCAAGGGATGCGCTACTCCACCATCAAGAGCACGTCATTCACCATCGCTAACCTAGATCCGAAGACAGAATACAACTTCGAAGTACGTGCAGTAAACCTAGCTGGCGCATCTAGCTGGAAATCTATCCATGCTAAAACCAAGGCAAACCCATATCAGTTCGCACTCAAGAATGTGCTCGTAGTTTCCGAAGTCGAAGACCAAGGCAAATCGAAACTTCAGAGAATGTTTGACCATGATCAACTATCTGGATGGCACACCAAATGGGGAGCAAAGGCTGTCCCATTTGAATTCATAGCCGATCTCCAATCAGTCAACATTCTAGAAAAAATTCAATACTTGCCGCGTCCAGATGG
>CAKZMG010000207.1 GCA_937128235.1 uncultured Verrucomicrobiales bacterium | reverse complement strand
CAAGAATCGCATTCATTGCACGGCGGAGTGCCCATGCATTAGCGCGATCATCTTTAGAGGCACCAACTGCTGCAAGTGTCTTCTTTATCTTAGCAATGTCAGCATTACTGAGAGCCTTTGGTTTGATTTCTAGCACAGCCATCACAGCGATCTTATAAATCGCTGCACAGGCTTTCTCGTTATCTGCATTGAAGAGATCCACACCGACATCAATCGCGTCTGTGAGGATTTTCTCAGAAACCGCATCTTTTCCTGCGACTGCTGGTTTGGCGGGCTTAGCCGGCTTGCTTGACTTCAGATTCTTAGGAATGAGAACATTGTCAATCACGTGAATCACACCATTTGAAGCAGCTACATCAGTCGCTGTGATACGTGACTTGTTGATGTAAAGTGCTGCATTCTTAAATTGGATTTTCAATTTTTCACCATTGAGTGTTTTCGCTTCTTTCAGAGTTACAGCGGTTCCCCCATTTACTTTACCAGCTACCACGTGATACTTGAGAATTTGAGCAAGCTGGTCTTTGTTCTCAGGCTTAAGAAGTGAATTGAGTGTACCTTTAGGCAGCCTCATAAATGCCTTGTCAGTGGGAGCAAACACAGTAAATGGACCTTTGCTTTTAAGTGCTTTATCTAAGCCTGTAACTTGTAGAGCCTTTGCCAGTATCTTAAAATCACCAGCTCCCACCGCTGTATCCACGATGTCTTTGGCTGCTTTCACATTAGATGCACTGATTGCGAATATGCCTGTCAGGACACAGAGAGTTTGTTGTAGTTGTCTTTTCATTGTTCTATTGGTTGGTATTAGTTGGTTTGTTTTAGGATATTGTTTGCAAACTTAGCTTATCAATTATTTAGGGTTACTCTTTTTTCCATAAACTTTTATTGATTCTACTTCGATGTTGAATTCTCCATCATTCTTATCATAAAGCATCAGCCCGAAACTAGTAATATTTTCAGAATTTAGCTTAAGACCTCTTAACTTTCTTCCAAATGAAGTAGCATAGAAGGTGCTGAATGGTATTTTGTGCGTAGTCCACTCGCCAGCTTTAGTCTGGATAGGTGCCCAGAATGCGACTCTACTTCTGTTGTTCGCTCTCGAAGTAAAGTAATATTTCCTCCCATCTCCACGAACTTTCACAATGACACCCTCATAGGCTGATAAGTTATATTCCCCACCAAAAGTTCTGATTGATGAAAACCCTCCGTTGTTTCGCAGGGAAATTTCACCACGAAAAATCCGATTCCCAGCCTCAGTTAAATAACTACTACCTTTAGATAGCCCGCCCATCACTCCGTCATTCACGGATCGCCATTGGACATCTCCTACCTCGTCTTTGAAATCTTTTGTCGTCATGTTTTCAGTAGCTTTGTCAGGCTTGGCTGGCACCTGCCCGTTGAGAGCCGTTGCAGTGAATAAAGTAAATGCTCCAGCAAGTAATAATTGAATTTTCTTAATCTTCATGATTTTCAATTTTTATCGAAAAAACAATATCTGTCAAATTGTTTTTAATTTTCTTGGCACGGTAACCTCTACTTCACTTCCGTCCACAAAGAACACACTCGTCGGTTTATCTCCAAAATCAGCAATGGCAGCTCCAAACTCAGCTCCGTAAAGATCCGCAAAATCAATACTTGCCTCTAGTTTACTATTTTCTAATTTTCGCATTTTCCACTGCCTGTGAATCACTTCAAACTCAAGAGTTTTATTACTATTCACTTTTTTATATGCCCAAAAGTTATCACCAATAAACTTTTCCTCACTTCCTTCCTTCCAGCTCTCCAGCTCGTTATTTAGATTTGCAGCTAATTGATTTCCCTCACCCCAGCGATACTTTATTCTCTGACCGTCCACGTTACAGCTCACTGGCATCACATGGAAGTTTTCCCGAAACACCATATTAGCTATCCAAGCAGGGAGCTTGTGCGCAATAATTTCCTTAATGAAAACCACTCCTCTCCGTGTCACTCCATCAACATTTCTTTTCACATAAATCCTTAGATTGATCTCTGGGAAATTTCTATAAAACGGCATCGGCACTCCGCAGATTCTAGTCTTACTAAATTCAAATGCCACCACACTCACTAGGGCTTTTCCCTTAAATAAATCTAACTCACAACCAGCGGGCACATAGGTTTCTAATAGAGCTTTATCCACTTCATAGTTTGCCATGATTAGGTTTTTCCACTCTGTGTTCAAAAATTTCATAACTGACTCCTTATTTCGTGTTTTCAGAATATATTGAAAATACAATATTGTCTATATTATTATGATTGTTAACTGAAAAAATGTCACATGATGGCTTTGACAGAAATCTATAATCCTATATACGCACACACAAATGACAGCCAACAGTAGCCAACGCATCCTAGTGTCCGATCCTATTTCTGAAAAAGGAGTAGAAGCCATCAACGCCCATCCAGATCTAACAGCAGACTTCAAAACCGGGCTATCGCCTGAAGAACTCATTTCTATCATCGGTGAATACGATGGATTAGTAGTCCGCTCGCAGACTAAGGTGACGCGCGAAGTGCTCGCTGCCGCTACTAAGCTTAAAGTCATAGGCAGAGCAGGCGTAGGTGTGGATAACATCGACCGTGAAGCTGCCACAGACCATGGAGTGATCGTGATGAACACTCCCACAGGCAACACTATTTCTACCGCCGAGCTAGCATTCACACTCATGCTCTCTACTGCTAGAAACATCGCCCACGGGCACAACGGAGTAATCTCTGGCGACTTCCCTGCTGCGCGTAAAGCCTTCAAAGGAATCGAACTCAACGAGAAACGCCTAGCCGTGATTGGCATGGGGCGCATTGGAGCAGAATTTGCTAAGCGCGCACAGGCATTTAACATGACAGTTGTAGCCTTTGACCCGTTCCTCACACCAGCCCGCGCTGAGCAGCTCAAAGTAGAACTTGCAGAAACTCCAGAAGCTGCTCTAACAAGGGCTGATGTGGTCACACTTCACGTCCCTCTAACAGATGACACCAAACACATTCTCAATGAAGCGCGCCTCGCACTCATGAATCAAGGTGCCATCGTAGTCAACTGCGCTCGCGGCGGACTTATCGATGAAGTAGCCCTCAAAGCAGCAATCGATTCTGGTCACATCGCAGGCTGCGGACTAGATGTCTATGAAGAAGAGCCACCATCAGCAGATCACCCACTCTTCACACTCGGCAAGCACACCGCATTCACTCCCCACCTAGGAGCATCTACCAATGAAGCTCAAGAAAATGTAGGCATCCAGGTAGCTGAACAGGTCAGAGATTTCCTCACTACCGGTGAGATCAGAAACGCGATCAACATGCCATCACTCGATGCAGCAGCTCTCGCTGAAGTAGGTCACTATTTAGATCTCGCCAGCTCACTAGGTAAGTTCCTAGCCAAGCTCGGACCGACAAATCCAGACTCACTCCGCGTTTCATACCACGGACCACTCGCTGAGAAAGACACCGCTCTCATCTCCCGCACCGCTCTCACAGGCTACCTCGAAGCTGCCCGCGCTGACGGTCAGGTAAACATCGTCAATGCCACAGCAGTAGCAAAAGAAATGGGACTTAATCTAACAGAATCCACCATCAATGCAGCGACAGAATTTGCAGAACTCATCGTCGTAGAGCTCGTCAAAGGTGGAGAGAGATTCCGTCTCGCAGGAACCATCATTGGCAAGTCAGCGCGCATCGTTGAAATAGATAAACTATTCGTGGATACCAACATCAGCGGCAACTTCCTCATCGTCCGTAACGACGACTCTCCGGGAATAGTCGGTCACGTAGGCACCGTTCTCGGCAAGCATCAGCTAAACATCGCCAACCTATCACTCGCCCGCAACAAATCAGAAGGCAACGCGCTCAACGTCATCGAACTAGACACCACCCCAAGCGCAGAAGTCATCGATGAGATAGCCGCCTTCAAAGGAGTCATCACCGTCACCGCGATTGAGATTTAAAACGCCACTAATCATCTTTTTCAAGCGCAGGCAGATTGGACTACAAGCTCCAATCCTTGCGCTTTTTTATTTTCCTGTTTTTAAGCTAATTTTTTGTTTTCTTAGTTAAAGAACATTATTTTAAAATGCTAAAGAAAATCTACAGACTATTGTGTTTATCGTCCAAGCATGAGGATGCTATTACTAAAAAAAATCCACCCGAAAAATCTGGTCAGACTGTCGAAGATATAAAAAGAAAACATACAAAAGAGTCTAGCCAAAATAAAGACTTCTCATTTACATCTTCAAATACAAATTTGAAACGATCACCCAAGGACAGCTTGGCTGAGTATTTGGTTCGATGTACTTTTGCTCAACTTAAACACCCTAGTGATCCAGTTCTAAAGACGCTATTCAATGAAGAATTGGTTCATCTTTCATCAGCAGAGTGGAATAGGCTGGATCTAGAATATAGAAAACTCTTTTCACGGCATGTGACTTGGCAGAACTATGAGTACTTTTTGAACTGTCTTAAGAATAACAACAATGAGTATCTGACACTAGTTTTAACGATGTCTCCAAACGGATATGTTAGAGAAGCAGCTATTAGACAAATCGCCAAATTGAAACCTAATCTTAATCACATTACTCTCTTGCTCTTACGTCTTAATGACTGGAATTATTATGTTCATGATACAGCCAAGACTACAATTATTTCAAGCTTACCCCCAATTAAACCTGAAGCACTCATCATCACTATCCCAGCACTAGTAAGGCTCAAAAATTGTGATCGTCATCTAACAGAAGATAAGCTCAAAGAGCTATTCGTTTTTTACAGAAATACTATCCCTTTGCATGAACTCCTAGCCAAACTTGACTCACCTTATGCTAGATCTATTGCAGAATTGCTCTGGAGCACTAAACCTCTTACTGAACAAATTCTTTTATCACTCTGTTCCGCATCTGATCCCTATGTGAAATTTAATACCCTCAGAATGCATGTGCCTCTACTAGACCAGGTGAGCCAAGAAAAACTTGTCTTGGCTCTGCCAAAAACGAATTGGACTCCAGCAAAAATAGAGCGATTAGAAATCCTTAGAAAATTACATTATCAAGGTCTAGCCCAAGAATGGGTTGAGGGACTTACTGATAAAAGTCAATCAGTTAGACAATATTGTGTATTTTACTTAGAGAAGGAAAACTTCAATGTAGCGTCACATTACATAGATGTGCTCAAAAATAGTGATTTGAGACACTCAAGATATGCACTTCCAGGTCTAGTAGAAATCAAAAGTGAATTAGCTCTCCCGATCATTCAACAATGGCTAGATTCTGGAGAATTATTAAAACTGACTACTGCCTTATCACTAGTAAACGACAAGGAAGCTAGTAATCACGAAGCTCTCATCATTGAATCATTAAGAAGTCTGGTTCCTTCACTAAGAAAAGCAGCATTTATTGCAGCACAAAAACTAGCTTATAACCTAGAATTTGAGGCGACAGTATGGGATGAGTCACTACCTATTAAAAATAAGCAGTTAGCAGCGAAACTCACCACTAAGGCTGGGGTATGGGAGTCACTTCTCATTGCGTTGAAATTAGTAAAACATCATGATCATTCAATTCAAATTATAGGACAGCTAATCATCGAAAGTAATATTTCCAAATTTTGCAATACATTCTCGCGACCTGATGAAATCTTGAGAAAAAAAATTCTTAATCAACTAGAATCGGTTGAAGGTCTAATTACAAAACAACAGTCATCCGAAATAATTGCAGTGCTTTCTATTTAAAATGAATTCTCTTAAAAAATGATCACATAGAATAGAAAAAGGTTGCAAGATCGTGGTCAGGAGACTAGATTCCTGCCGCGTGGCAGCAACAACGTCACCGATACGTGCAGGATTAGCTCAGTTGGTAGAGCAGTACCTTGACATGGTAAAGGTCACTGGTTCAAATCCAGTATCTTGCACCATCATTTTCCAACAAAGAATACGAAAAGAGGCTTACGAGAAATCGTAAGCCTCTTTTTTGGTTTTGAATCTACTCGCGAACTTTAAAAAAAGGAATGATTCGATCTTTAATCAGATCTATCCGATTCTTAGCTCTGGGCTGAAAACTAGCAGTAATAGCCACCACTATCTCGTCCTCGGGTGAAACATAGATGATATTCCCTCCATCACCCATCGCAGCATAGCTCATGTTCCCTCCACCTCCTACAAGCCACCATAAGTATCCATAGGAGAGATCACCCCATTGACTATGTTCAATTATACTTGTTTCTATCCATTGAGAAGAGATGAGATGCTCACCATTCCAGATGCCCTGATTAAGATATAATTGTCCAATCTTGACGAGATCTCTAGTGGTGAGAGCTAGCCCCCAGCCTGCTGTATTCAGACATTGTGGATCAATTACCCAGCCGCTCACCTGCCTATCTTTCAGGAAAGAAAAATAAGCTTCTTTGTCGCGTATCCTAACCTTTGGAGGTCTTTTTATGCCTAGCGGATCGAATAGATATTTTGTGGCAAAATCAAGCACTGATTGACCTGATGATTTTGTAAGAATCCCTGATAGAATTTGGATCCCAATCGTCGTGTATTTGAATTCTCCCGTTGCTTTTCGCCCACCCAATAAGTCCAGCACAGAAACTGTCCAGTCATCGCTCGAATAGACTTTCGTATAAGGTTCCGACTTGTACTTAAAAGGAGCAGTCATTGTCAGTAGATCTTCTACTGTCACTTTCTGGATATTCTTCTCTCCCCTCTTAAGCTTATAATCAGGAAAGAATTCTAACACCTTTTGTCTTACATTTTCGATGTAGCCTTTATCGATAGCTATCCCAATAAGAATAGAAAAGATACTTTTAGTCACTGATGCGATGTGAATTGTATCTGTCTCAGTGTAATCATTAAAATATTTTTCAAATGCAATATGATCCTTCTTCAGAACAGCAATACCAGAAATATTAGAATGCTCTTTCTCTATGATTTTGATTATTTCTTCAGAGTTTGTAATAGTCATTGAATATCACTCAATGGTTTTTGTCCCGCTGAGTCTATACATTTTTTAAAAGAAATCTTTCTTACTGTCTCATTTTTCTGCTTATTTTGTCCTTTTACACTTCCCTAGTTGGGCAAATGGTATTTGACTCTTCGCATCATGTCTAAAGATCATATTGATGTTAATTATGTGGCTAATTTAGCCCGCCTAAACCTCACCGAAGAAGAGTCCTCTACCTTTCAACGCCAGATAGAGGATATCCTTGGCTACATTAATAAACTTGAAGAACTCGACATCGACGACATCGAGCCAACCGCACACGCCGCTCCTGTCTATGACCGGGTGCGTGAGGATGAAGTAAAACCTAGTCTTAAACGTGATGCCTTCCTAGACATCGCTCCCGATACGATCAACGACCAACTCAAGGTGCCTAAAGTCATCGAAGAACTCTAATAGCTTTCAAACATTTCTAACCCTTATTCTATCATGAGCCTAGCTGCACTAACTATTACCGAGCTCCGCAAGCAACTCACCGCTGGCGAGATCACTCCCGTTCAAATTATTGATGACATTGAGAAAGCCATCCTAGCCAACGATTCTGAGATCAATGCTTACCTGAGCTACGATTTCGATAAAGCACGCGCGATGGCTGCAAATACTGACCTAACCTTACCTCTAGGTGGCATTCCCATTGGGATAAAAGATAACATCAACACTCTGGGTGAGCCCTGCACTTGCGCGTCTCAGTTTTTAGTAGATTCTTATGTCTCTCCCTATGATGCTACGGTGATCACTAAACTCAAAGCTGCTGGTGCGATACCACTCGGCAGAATGAATATGGATGAGTTTGCGATGGGTTCTACGACTGGAAATTCATCCATCAAGCCAACCAATAACCCACACGATCTGGAGCGTGTTCCTGGGGGGTCATCTGGCGGATCAGCGGCTGCTGTGGCGGCTAACTCTGCCATCGCCACACTCGGTTCTGATACTGGGGGCTCTATCCGCCAGCCAGCCTCGCACTGTGGCATCGTGGGGCTTAAACCCTCATATGGGAGAGTTTCACGCTATGGATTAATCGCATTTGCATCATCTTTAGATCAGATCGGTCCTTGCACTCGATCCGTAGCTGACGCTGCGCTCATACTAAATGCCATCAGTGGCTCTGACGAGATGGACAGTACTTCACTAGAAGTAGAGACACCAGATTTCACGTTGAATCTCGATGAAGGTGTGGCTGGACTTAAGCTGGGAATTCCCAAAGAATATTTCACTGAAGGAATGGATCCAGCAGTGAGAGAAGTCGTCACGACTGCGATTGATAAGCTCAAGTCAGCAGGGGCTGAAATCATCGACATATCGCTTCCTCATACAGAATACGCGGTGGCTACTTATTACATCATAGCACCCGCAGAAGCTTCATCGAATCTCTCCAGATTTGATGGAATCCGTTATGGAAACAGAGCTGAGCAGTCTGGTAATCTCATCGACCTCTACAAAGACTCGCGTTCAGCTGGGTTTGGATCTGAGGTAAAAAGACGTATCATCCTAGGAACCTATGCGCTCTCTTCTGGCTATGATCATCAGTATTATAACAAGGCTCAAAAAGTCAGAACACTTATCCGCCAAGATTTCACTCAAGCATTTGAAAAAGTAGATGCTATTCTCACACCTGTGAGTCCGCACACTGCTCCTAAGCATGGAGAGAATAGTGATGATCCACTTAAGGAATATCTGGAAGATATTTGTACGATAGCCGCGAACTTAGCTGGCATTCCAGGAATATCTGTCCCTGCTGGTAAAGATAATTCGGATATGCCTGTTGGTTTACAAATTCTAGGACCTCATCTCGGTGAAGAGGTGGTTTTAAAAGTAGCTCAAAAGCTTGAAGATATCATCTAATCGACTGAAGTTCTCAAGTTTTTTTGAAATTCTAACAATTTCGCTTTGACAGGTGTTTATTTTTTTAGTTTTATGCTAACCTAACACTTCAACAACTATGAAATCTAAAAAGAATCTTACCCGCTTTACCTATGAGACGACAGCTTTCCAGGGATGGAGACTGTGTCTAAGTCGCTCTGGAACTACATTTACAAAATATTTTTCAGATAAGAAATATGGTGGCGAACGTAAGGCACTCAAAGTTGCAGAAACCACTAGAACAGATCTTGCAGAACTCCTAGACGGATCACGCAAGGTCAACGGAAAACTTAGCCAGACAACAATAAACAAAGCTAAGAAACTCCTAAAAAACGCTTAAATACACATAAAAAGTACCCTTCCAAATACCCGTTATTCATTAGAAATTAAACAAATTAATTAGAAAAGCCTCTAGACTGATACCCTAGAGGCTTTTTTGTGTATTTTTCTTAAACCGAAATTGTCCCTACTGCTTCTATTCTAATACCAGTCTGCAAAACAAATGAGACTATAGACAGAGTGGATCTTTATTAAATCAAGGCGTGATGAGGGAGTGATGCGAGCATCATGACCGAAGAACAACGCAGATTTTATAAAGATACGCCTGGCTGTTTTTCTAATTGCGAAGCACAATCTTAAAACATCAAAAAAATAATCACTATCGTCTCTTTTGTTTTGCAGATTGGTATAAGGAGCGGTGTGAGCGACTATGATCAAGCACTTATCATCCCTTTATCTAACATAAATCGAGTGATGGTATAGCTGAGATAGAATATGAGTAAGATTGCTCCTTCGAGTTTACTCAGTCTGCCTCGGCTCCACATCATAGGAGTGACGATGATCAGTATGCCGAGCATTACCCCCATATCCATCCAGTTTATATTTGTCGCCACAAGTGGGCTGACTAAGGCTGTGATACCGATGACTGCTAAAATATTGAAAATACATGAACCAACAGCATTTCCTGTGATAATATCCCCCTGCCCTTTTCTAGCGGCTACAATAGAGGTAGCAAGCTCTGGGAGAGAAGTTCCAAATGCTAATAGGATCAGCCCAATAATCGCTTGAGAAACACCTAAACTAACCGCTACCTTTGAACCATGCTCGACTAGCCATGATGAACCAAGCCTCAGAGCAACAAGCCCAGCAATAATCCAGAAAACACTCAGTAACATCCCTAAAGGAGTCGATTTCTTAGCCTTCTCTACTTCTTCTGCAGTAAAATCTTCAGATTCCTCTGCACCGATTTCATTTTTAGACTGCATCAGACTGGAAATGACATAGAGCACAATACCAACAAAAAGAACTAATCCTTCCCATTGGAGGACTTGCTTATCTAACAGCATGAGTATGAAAACGGCACTTGCAGCTAATAGGATAGGGATTTCTCTGCGAATGATCTGACGGTGAATCACGATAGGATGAATCAATGCTCCCACTCCTAATATGAGTGCGATGTTGCAGATATTAGATCCGATGATGGTACCAAATGCCTGATCTGGTGTTCCGTTGGCATTGGCTTCTAGGCAGACGAGAAGTTCTGGAGCACTGGTGCCAAACGCAACGACTGTGAGACCAACCACGAGTGGTGAGACGCCGAATTTTAGCGAGATTTCAGATGCTCCTTTAACCAGAAATTCTGCCCCATAGAAAAGCAAGGTGAAGCCAGCGAGGATGTATAGATAATGCTCAGTCATTGTGTGCCCATGAAATAAAGCAAGGCTCTTGTGAATGCGAATGTTTTTTTAAAGAATGCATGCTTTAAACTAGCGCATCACCCATTTTGAGATTATCGTTATCAGCAACAAGAAAACAAGAACCAGACTTATGATCACACTCACTGATAATGCAGCCAAAGAGCTCAAGAATCTCATTCTGAAACAACCTGACCAAGAAAACAAAGGACTCAGACTCTCAGTTTCTAAAGGTGGCTGTGCAGGAATGCAATATGTGATGCAAGTAGAGCCAGCACAAGAAGGAGATGCTCTGGTGGAAAAAGACGGTGCGCGGGTATATTTATCACCAGATAGCTTCGAGTATCTCAAAGGTTGTGAAGTTTATTATGAATACGGACTCACGGATTCTGGCTTTAAGATACGTAACCCCAATGCATCCCGCTCATGCGGTTGTGGCACATCATTTGAGGCGAAGGGAGAAGAAGGAACTTATGATCCTGCTGACGACTGCAAGTAATCTTAGTTAGTTACACATTTCATATTTTGCAAAAGAAACAAGATACCTGGATCACTCGCCTTGTAGAACGCAATCCGCCGTTCTTCTGGTGGTCGCTCGCCATCATGCTGTGCTTCTGTCTCGCAGCATTTAGCTGGATCAAGATTCCTCCGATCTTTGCTAATCCTCAAGACCCCGATAATTATAAGCTGTTAGATAAAATGAATCGGCTAGATCCTATCAAAGCATTCAGTGCTCTGGATCCACCTACTGGCGATATTGCAAACACGGAGAATCTTTATTCAAAGTTCGGCTCGCTTAATGCCAAAGAGCTCGAAGCGTTAAACGAAAATCTGATTAAAAACTACGTCACTAACTACAAGCAACAGACACTCAACACCTATATACAAGGAGACTTTAGAGTGATCAAAACTCGCTTACTGACCGAGAAAGACCGTTTTAAGAAAGGAATAGCGATCAAAGCTGAGGCGATGGTCAAGATGAACAAGTTCACAGAAGCTCAAGCCTACCCAGTATGGGTTGAAATCATTTTACCAAACGCACCTGCAAGTGCCGCTGAAGATATTGCAAAGGGTGATATGTTAGAGATCAACAAAAACCCGTTTTTTGCATCGGTGCTGCATGTGCAGAGGATCGAACGGACAGACAATGATCCCATCATGAGTTTTACCGTGGTGCCTCTCGTCTATGAGTCACCTTGGAATCCACCGAGGAACAAAGCAAAATTTAATATTTCACCACCTAAAAAACTGAATATGGATGCTCCGCTTCCTATTTTTAAACTGTAAAAATTTCTACCAATGAAACTCATCTCATGGAATGTGAATGGTATCCGTGCCGTTCTTAAAAAGGGCTTCGCTGAATGGTTCGCAGAAGAGCAGCCAGATGTTCTATGCCTTCAAGAAACGAAGGCAAAGCCAGAACAGGTTGATCTTCCCTTAGAATTTGCCGGCTATCACCAATACTGGAACTCAGCAGTGAAGCCTGGTTACTCAGGGACACTTATCCTTACCAAGGAAAAACCTATCAGCGTACAAAACGGAATTGGCATTGAAGAGCATGATAACGAGGGACGCGTGATTACGGCTGAGTATCCAAATTATTATCTCGTTACCGTATATACTCCGAACGCTCAGAATGCTCTCGCTAGATTAGACTACCGCCTAAGGTGGGATAGAGATTTTCTCGCCTTCGTGAAGGATCTTGAGAAAACCAAACCAGTGATTTTCTGCGGTGATCTCAATGTAGCTCACCAAGAAATTGATCTAGCCAGACCCAAAGGAAACCACAAGAACCCGGGGTTTTCTCCACAAGAACGTGCATCATTTGATAACATCGTTGCTGCTGACTTTGTTGATACGTTTCGCCATTTCCAGCCTGACACTACTGACGCCTATAGCTGGTGGAGCTATCGCGCTGGAGCACGCGCTAGAAATGTAGGCTGGCGGATTGATTACTTTTGTGTATCAAGTTCTCTAACGAAATCGCTCAAGAATGCTTGGATCATGCCAGATGTGCTGGGCTCAGATCACTGCCCGGTAGCCATAGAACTATCCTAACTCACCCTAATCACATTTATTATGCCTAAGATACCTACTGAATTTCACTCCTTTGAAACTGATGAAGAGTTCAAGACTTGTTGTGATTGTGGATGTGAGCTGTTAGACTCGGCTCAGATGTATATGGTGCAGAAGTCGTTTTCTAAAGATGAATGTTTAATGGAGTTTGCACTCTGTCAGAATTGTAAAGAGAAGCTAGATGAGCAGATCTCTGGTCAGTCAAAGGAAGCCATCTATGATTTCCTCTTTGATCATGCCGAGATGGTGGAGCCTCCAGAGGACTACTCGTATGATGATGCAATGGAGCAGATTGAGGAATGTCTGACTTGCGGAAAAGAACGTGAGAAATGCGATGGATACACTTACTCAGGATTGTTCGTAGGAACTCACCTAGTGCCTGGACCTATGCCGATGATGATCTGTGATAATTGCCAGGAAACGATGGCTGAGAACATGTCTGATCATACCAAAGGCGTGAAAGATAAGTTCTACTCTGAAAACTTTCCCGGTCCTCCAAGTGAAGTTGATTTACCGACTTCTAAACCAGTATTTTTCTAACAGGAATTACTTTTTAAGTATCTCAGCAATCTCTTCTAAACTGATCAAATTTTCCAGAATAGCATCTCTTCCGATGGTTTTGAGATCCATGGCTGGGATTGATTTGGTGAGATCAAATTTACCTGATCTCGTTCTTCTTAGCGCAGACAAATGAGCTCCACAGCCTAGATCTGCACCTATATCATGTGCATAAGTTCTCACGTAAAATCCTTTGGAACAATGTACAGTGAAATCAATGTCCGGGAGATTGATGTTATGAATTTGATAGTCTGTGACCTTCACTGCACGCGGATCTCTTTCCACTACCTTGCCTTGTCTCGCTAATTTATAGAGACGCACACCGTCCTTTTTAATCGCAGAAACCATTGGAGGAATTTGCTCGAAATCTCCTAGGTATTTATCAAACGCAGCCTTGATGTCGCTCTCAGAGAAATCTGGAACTTCCTTCTCTTCCACCGGATCACCTTCAGCATCTTGCGAGTCAGTTGTAATACCTAATTTGAGACTCCCTTCATAAACCTTATCCTCAGACATGAGCATGTCTTGAAGTTTGGTGGCTTTATTGATTAGCAGCATCAGGACACCAGTCGCCATTGGATCCAGTGTACCACAGTGACCTATTTTTTTAATTTTAAGTGCCCCTCTGGCTATCGCTACGACATCATGTGAGGTCATGTCTGGAGCTTTATCGATGATGAGTAAACCGCTTGGAATTTCTGCTTGCATAATGATTTAAGAAAGGTGTTTGGTGACTTCAGAGATAACAGATTTTCTAGCTTCGCTAATCGGACCAGGCATTCTAATACCAGCCGCTTTAGCATGTCCACCCCCACCAAAAACTTGGGCAATTTCACAAGCATCAATTGAGCCCATTTTAGAACGGATGCTCACACGGATAGAGTCGTCCATGAGTTCCTCGAAGAACAGAGCAACGTTCACCCCATCTATTGCTCGGATCATATCGATGAGGTTTTCACTATCATCAGGCTGTAAATCTAGATCTTCTTTGACTTTTCTGAGTAGCTGCCAATCTGCTATTTCACCCGATGAGGATAGCTCCAAGGTATTTAGAAGTTCTCTGGTGAGAGCCACTCTCCGGTATGGAAAACTATCATAAGTTTGTTCATTAATTTTACCTGTATTCAATCCACGCTTCACGAGATCCGCAGCCATTTCATAAGTAGCTGCTGTAGTCCCAGAGTACTGGAATGATCCGGTATCAGTGGAAACCGCTACATAAATACTATCTCTCGCTTCATCTGTTAGAGTCAGCCCCTGCTCGGTAATCATTTGGTAAAGAATCTGCCCAGTGGCTGGCGAGTCTGAATCAATGTAGTTGAGATCACCATAACCAGGGTTCGATTTATGGTGGTCAATGTTGATCCATAGCTTGGCATTAGTCGCCATCTTTAGAGCGTTTTCTCCCAGTCTTGGCTTATTAGCGCAGTCCACAGCAATCGCTACTTCGATGTCCTTCACTTCACCACTAGCTTGCTTTACCTTATCTGATCCAGGTAAAAATGCGAGACTCTCTGGGACTCCATCCTCATTGACATAGATCACATCTTTGCCCATCGTCTCAAGCGTAGAGCCCAGCGCGATAGTGGAGCCAATAGCATCTCCATCTGGTCTGATGTGACTCAGGATGATAAACCGTTGGTATTGCTGTACAGCAGCGATTATTTCTTCAAAGGTATTCATAAAGTGGGTGAGGTCTTAAGATCTGTTAGAGTGTCTGGGATGTGACTAGGGTGTGTCTTCTGCTAGCGCCTGAACCTTAGCTTCGACAGCTTCTTTAATGATGATTTCATTCTCAGCTTCATTCGTCTTACTCTCTTTACTGATGGCAACGGCAATCCAGCGGAAGTCCGAGCTGTTATCCATGGCAACCTTGAGAAGCATGGTAAGAGGCACCGCCATGAGCATACCGATCGGTCCCCAGAGCCAGCCCCAGAACAGCACTGAAAGAATCACCACAACGGTCGAAATACCGAATCTTCTACCTAACAAAGTAGGTTCTAAGAAATTCCCTAAAAAGCCATTAATAAGAAGATATCCGCCACCAATAATCGCAGCATCTGGAATGCTTCCGTTATTCAAAAGCGACAACAATACGGGTGGAATCCCCGCTATGACTGAGCCTACAGCAGGTATGAAATTTAGCGCAAACGCGAGTATTCCCCAGAGCAGAGGAAACTCCAGCCCCATCTGCCAGCAGAGAACTCCAGCAAGTAAACCAGTAGCCATACTGATGAGAGTTTTGATTCCGAGATACTTCTGAATATCTTTTGTAGCACTCAGCATCCGCTGAAGGTTTGGCCCCTGAGCTTCACAGATCGCATTAAATCTACGTCCAAACATCCGAGCTTCGCTCAGCATAAAGACCGTTAGAAGCATGATAACAAATGACGTTCCAATAATAGACAGGATGTGCTTCAGAGCCTCTCTCACCCAGTCCAAAATATTCTTACGGCTGAGCATGTCTTTGAATAACTCACCAAGTTGCTCGATGCCTTTCCCAGACTCGACAGCTACTGGAGCTGGAGTAACTACAGCACTAGCTGGTTCTTCATTACTAGAACCTGATTCATCACCAGTGGTTAATTCACTCGCTCCCTCTTCCCCTTCCGGTTCTGGAACAGGCTGCCCTTCATTAACAGAAGTTTCTGGCTCAGGTTTATTAGGTGAAATCGCTACATCACCTTTTTCAGGCGCTTCTTCATCTTTTGATGATTCACTCGTGGTGTCGATTGGAATCTCTTCGTCAGGTTCTTTGCCTTTGAGTCCGTATTTCTCATACATTTCTGTGGTGAACTCAATCAGCTGATCCGTGCGTTGTTCAGTAAGGGCTTGGTACTTAGTTTCCCACTTACTCTGAAATTCTGTAGTGAGAATAATACCAAGAAACACCACTCCAGTAAGGAAAGCAAAGTCAACTATGACCGTGATAAGCACAGCAAAGACACGCGGAATGCGATGTTCTCGTAGCCAGTTCGTGATAGGAAAACTGATCGTTGCGATGAAGAATGCCAAGAGAATAGGCAAGATGAAGTCAGCCGCGTATTTCATCCCTGCAATGACAATAACCAGAGCCGCTAAGATTAATATGATCTTAGACCCTTCTGTTGTTTTACTAGATTTTTCTAATACTCTGCCTGACTTCAATCTCTTCATTATCTGCTAAACGAGGTGTATCACCTCCATTAGTATAGCTTGAGTTCTATTTGATAACAATACAAACCACTAAGAATGCCTAAATAAATATTAGGCAATGTTGGTGTACACTGACTGGACATCCGCATCATCATCTAACTTATCGATCATTTCTTCCACTTCTTCGATCTGTGCCTCTGTGAATTCAGTAGGATTATTGGCGACTCTTTCTAACTTAGCACTCGTCACTTCTAGTCCCATATCTTCACAAGCCTTAGAGAGCGTGCCGAAGCTAGTGAACTCACCGTATGCAATCACTTCATCGCCTTCAGTATCCAGCTCTTCCAGCCCGTGATCGATCAGTGCCAGCTCCACCTCATCGAGATCCAGACCTTCCGTCTTTTTAAATGCAACCACAGCTTTCCGAGTGAACATGAATTCAAGTCCCCCACTATTCATCAAGGAACCACCAGATTTATTAAAAATAGTCCTGATGTTAGAAAATGTCCGGGTGTTGTTATCCGTTGCACATTCGACCCAGAGCAAGACGCCATGTGGTCCTTTTCCCTCGTAGTTTATCTCTGTGAAATTAGCTGTATCACTTGCTGTTGCGCGTTCGATTGCCTTGGAGATATTATCCTTCGGCATGTTCTCGTTTTTAGCGGTAGCGATGGCTGCTCTCAGCTTAGCGTTAGATTCTGGATCATCCCCCCCCTCCTTCGCTGCCATAGTGATAGCTGTCGCTAGTTTCGGGAAAAGTTTTGACATCTTGTCCCATCGTTTTTCCTTTGCTCCTCTTCTTATTTCAAATGCTCTGCCCATAGTGTCTATAAATGTGTAAACTTATGTATGCATCCACACTGCCGAATATCAAGAACCGATATTGCCTTAATCAGTATTAATAAGGCTATAAACTAAATTAGATAGAATCGAATGCCTCGTTGAAACGAGTGATAAGATCTTGTTTACCCTCAGTCCCGACCGATAAACGGATCAAATTTCTAGAAACCCCACAGCCCTCAGCCCACTCAAGTTCATCATAGTGAGCAAGTAAAGTATAAGGGCATGCGAGAGAAAACTCTGTACCAAAACTTGGACCTTTAGATACACGC
This sequence comes from uncultured Verrucomicrobiales bacterium, assembly GCA_937128235.1. GTDB lineage: Bacteria > Verrucomicrobiota > Verrucomicrobiia > Verrucomicrobiales > Akkermansiaceae > Rubritalea. Next base: position 4,621 of record CAKZMG010000207.1, on the reverse strand, counting down.
AAATGATCAAAAAACTTTGCAGCCTTCTTATCGTTCTTCAACGTGAATGACAGAAGTCCGCCATAGCCGCCGTTTTCAGTTTTCACCTTATGGTAGAAATTTTTAGTATCGATAGACGGATACCAGACCTGTTCCACAGCATCATGATTTAATAAGAAATCCACGACGTTCTGAGCAGCTGAGTTCACTGGCTTCATGCGCTCATTAAAGTCCTTAGACCCTTCATCTAACACTGCCGCATCCTGTGCATAGAGTTTAGAACGACTCTCACCACAGTCATCATCGAAAAATGCTTTTAGTTCACCATAGAATTTAGAACTCTTCACTAGCTGGACAGCACCTGCCATTACATTCCCAGAACCTACGATCCATTTCGTAAGGCTCGAAGTCACGATATCTGCATAAGGCTTCACATCCACATTGTAAGCACTGCACACTGTGTCATCGATAACTAATGGGACATTTCCCGCGTCACACGCCTCGCGCACTTTACTTAGATCCATCATCCTCAAAAGTGGATTGTTAGGCACTTCACAAAACACTGCTGAGAACTCACCAGAGCGAATCCTATTCAGCGCTTCATCAAATAACTCACCTTCTGAAACAGGAAGAAAAACCGCTCCAGCTCCAAAATTATTTTGCACCTTCAGCACATCCACGTAAGGGAAATCTAACTGGAGTGATTTCTTGCTCGGCGATAATTTACGCAACTCTCTGTGCACTGAAAATACTGCTGACATGCCACTTTCATAGAGATAAACATCCCCTTCATCATATCCACCTATTCCCTCTAGTCTCCTGAGTAGATCTGTAACATCATACTCCCACAGACCTCCTTCATCCAGAACATCGATCGCTTGCCTACTAGAAACTACTTCTCCAGAGTAACGCCAATAATCCATCCCCAGAGAATACTGATCTTCTGGTAGTATAAGTGCCTGAAGACCATCATAACTAGCGATCCTCAATGCCGCACCTGAGCGCTGCTCTACAAATCTTAACGCCCGCTGAGCCGCACCTTTGTTAGGAAATACGATCACCTTCTCGCCATCCGCAGCCACATCTTGCTCACATTTCTGGAATAATCTATTCACTGCTGGGTGGATAAAAAAGCGAGGGTATCCGCACTGTAGTTTTGAGATTACCTTATCTCTACTCTCCTCGTAGCCGATCACTGAATCCCATGTCGGTAAACACACTGAGACTGCATGCCTATCATCAGGGATAGGCACTCCGAGATCGGCATCAGTATAAGCTGGATCTGAGACTAGATTACGCACGGCGGAGATACATAGTCAGCTATTTGATTTATGCAAGCTTGATGTTTCGCAAATATAGTCATCTGCAAACCTAGAAGTAAAAAATTATCCTATAAAATTCACGATTCAACTTCACACTCACCCGTAATCGTGATAGGTAGCTTTCAGCAATCACTGATTACAAATTTTCAAACTATGGCAAATCTAAATCTCACTCTCAAAGTCTGGCGCCAAGCAAATGCTAAGGATAAAGGCACTATCGAAACTTATGACGCAAAAGCGATCCCCGAAGAAGCCTCATTTTTAGAAATGTTAGACATCGTCAACGAGAGAATCATCGCTGACGGAGCTGACCCTATTCACTTTGATCACGACTGCCGTGAAGGCATCTGTGGCATGTGCTCACTCACGATCAATGGCATCCCTCACAGCAAGGAATCTGGCATCACCACTTGTCAGCTCCACATGCGTAAATTCAATGATGGCGAGACCATCTGGATCGAGCCATTCCGTGCCAAAGCATTCCCTGTCGTAAAAGACTTAGTGGTAGATCGCGATTCATTTGACCGCATCATGGCAGCGGGTGGATACATTGATGTCCGCACTGGCTCAGCTCCGGATGCGAATTCTATGCCCATCGATAAAAAGATCGCTGATGAGGCATTCGATGCTGCAGCCTGTATCGGCTGTGGTGCCTGCGTAGCTGCATGTAAGAACGGTAGCGCCATGCTCTTCGTATCTGCGAAAGCCGCTCACCTCAATAAACTTCCCCAGGGTCAACCTGAGAAAAACAAACGCACACTCGCAATGGTCAGACAGATGGATGACGAGGGATTTGGAAACTGCACAAATCAATACGAGTGCGAAGCTGTCTGCCCTAAGGAAATCAGCGCAGACAATATAGCCAAGCTAAACCGCGACTTCGCGATAGCTGCTGCCAAAGAAGCTCTAGCTTAGAGATCTTTCTAAAATTCACCCTTATATTTCTAAAGCTCAGGTTCGCCCTGAGCTTTTTTATTTCACTAAATTCTAATAAAACTCTGCGTGTGTTCGTTGGTAATACAACTGGATGATTATCCATAATAACTAACCTATATAACTATGAGTTTACACGCCACAACTACGCCCGAAGCCCAAGCCAAGCTAGATGCACAGAGACGCAATGCCTCCATCTCCTCCTTCACTATCGCCATCCTATTCTGCGCACTCATTATAGCCATTCTCTTCTACATTGCACTGAAACCTATATTCAAAAACAATGAACCTATTCTAACTTATGCTTCAACTTCAGAAACCCCAGATAAACCGAAGAAGCCAGAAATGAAAAATGAAGTCACTAAAAAACCGACCAAACCCTCATCCAGTATATCAAAAGTCATTACCGCTAGTATTTCATCCCCAATCTCTATCCCTGTGCCAGAAACAGATCCTACAGAACCATCTCTAGATTTTGGTGACGATGAGGATTTTGGTGATCCAAATGCGGGAAGTAGCGGCTCTCCAAGCATTCCATTTTTACCACGAGATTCCTCCAAGCGTTGTTCTAAAAAAGACCGCCTAGATAGACTCAAAAAAGAAGGCGGTAAAGAAGACTATGAAGATCAAGTTGTCAATGCTCTCAGATGGCTTCAGAAAAACCAAGCTGCTGACGGCTCATGGAAAGCTCAGGGAAAACCAGTAGCCATGACGGGACTCGCACTACTAGCCTACCTCGGCCACTGCGAGACTCCAGCTTCTCAAGAATTCGGTGAGACAGTCCAAAACGCTATCATTTACCTCATCAATGTAAGCCAGAAAAATGGTGGCAAATTAGCCACAAACACAGCTGAAAAGCATTGGTGCTACGAACATGCTATTGCCACCTATGCTATTGCTGAAGCCTACACACTCTGCAAGGTTTTCAAAATACCTATGCCAGGACTTGAAGAATCCGTCCAAGCAGCAGGAAACCACATCATAGGAAGCCAACACGATAGCGGCGGCTGGGATTATGCTTACGACACCTCAGGCACTCGCGGCGGTGACACCTCTATCGCATGCTGGCATCTGCAAGCCCTCAAAGCATGCAAAACCACTAAGATAGAATTTAACGGACTAGATAAGTGTGCCAAAAAAGGAATCAAATACCTAGAAGGAGCCAAAAACGATAAAGGCACCATTGGCTACGGAACCACAGGCAATAATCTAGCTCACGGACCGACCATGACACCTGGAGGCGCTCTCTGTTTCCAGCAATGGGGAAAAGGAAACCGCTCATTGACTAGAAATGCCATCAAATGGATCACCTCTACCAATGAATTTGACTACAAAAAAAAAGCCAACCTCTACATGCACTATTACTCAAGCCAAGCGATGATTAATACCAGAGGAAAAGCATGGACTGACTACAACAAGAAAACGATGGCAAATCTAGCTGATGCCCAAAACCCAGATGGATCTTGGTCGCTCCCCGGCGGTGCAGCACACGGAATGAGTTCTAAGCATTACGCCACATGCCTCAGCACACTCATGATGGAAGTGTATTACAGATTTCTTCCCAGCTCAGAGTAAGCTTACAAGGGGAATTTAAGCAAAAATGAGAAATTAATCACTTTTTTTTGCTTTTAGACCTAAGAAAGTTCTGTTGTAATTCGTCAGTTAATTAGTTCCAGTCGAAATTAACTGAAAAAACACACTAATTAAACACAACACAACTACATTATGAGTCTTCACGCACAACTCTCACCAGAAGCACAAGCTAAGCTCGATGCGCAGAAAAGAAATTCTACCATTTCTTCTATCATCATCGCTCTTCTAGTTTGCGCACTCCTAGTAGCGATCCTTTTCTACATCGCGCTGTCACCACTCTTTAAGAACACAGAAGAGCTAGTCACCTATTCATCAGGTTCAGAAACGGAAGAAAAAATCGTTAAACCAGAAATGAATAATGAAGTAGAGAAGAAGCCTTCTTCACCTTCATCAAGCATGGCTAAAGTGATCGCAGCAAACACACCATCTGCAACAGCAGTGCCTGTCCCAGACCAAGAAGTAACTGAGCCATCATTAGACTTTGGTGACGGAGACGACTTCGGAGACGGCTGGGGAAGCGGAAGCGGAAGTGGTGCTGGAGGTGGCGGAACTGGATTCGGCATCCCTGCATCAATGAAAAAGCGTTGCTCAGCCAAAGACCGTATCGAGAGACTCACTAAAGAAGGCGGAAAAGAAGACTACGAAGATAAAGTAGTAAATGCGCTCAGATGGCTTAAGAAGACTCAAGCAGCTGATGGATCATGGAAAGCTCAAGGTAAGCCAGTTGCTATGACTGGACTCGCACTACTCGCCTATCTAGGTCACTGTGAGACTCCCGCTTCACAGGAATTTGG